>NZ_JBHUWW010000005.1:0-146761 GCF_042669755.1 Kitasatospora sp. NPDC057223
GGCGCCCCCCACGGCCTGGTCGGCGACTTCGAGAAGGCCTTCAACGCCGACCTGCTCGCCTTCATCGCCGACTGACCCCGCACCGCCGGCCGGACGCCCCCGGACTGCTGCCCGCTGCCCGATGCCCGGCAGTCCGGCAGCCCGGTCGGGCGGCCTCTCACCAACCGCTCCCCCGCGCACATCCGCGCCTTCCGGGTCCTCTTCACACCTCACGGAGCAGCCATGTCCGACCCCGCACCCCTGATCCCCGCCCCGACCCTGGCCGACATCGAGCGCGCCAACGCCTCCGGGCGCACCCCCGTCGTCTTCATCCACGGCCTGTGGCTCCTGCCCGCGAGCTGGGACCGCTGGGCCGCCCTCTTCGACGCCGCCGGCTACACGGCGCTCTCCCCGGGCTGGCCCGACGACCCCGACACCGTCGAGGAGGCCGCCGCCCACCCCGAGGTCTTCGCGAACAAGACCGTCGGACAGGTCGCCGACCACTACAGCGCCGTCATCGCGCACCTCCAGCGCAGGCCCGCCGTCATCGGCCACTCCTTCGGCGGACTCCTCGCCCAGATCATCGCCGGGCGCGGCCTGTCCGCAGCCACCGTCGCCATCGACGCCGCCCCCTTCCGGGGCGTCCTGCCCCTGCCGATCTCGGCCCTGCGCTCCTCCCTCCCGGTACTCGGCAACCCGGCCAACCGCCACCGCGCCGTCCCGCTCACCTACGAGCAGTTCCGCTACGCCTTCGCCAACGCCGTCAGCGAGGAGGAGGCCCGCCAGCTCCACGAGACCTATGCCGTCCCCGCGCCCGGCGCGCCGCTGTTCCAGGCAGCCACGGCGAACTTCAACCCCTGGACAGAGGCGAAGGCCGACACCGACAACCCGGACCGCGGACCGCTGCTGATCGTCTCCGGCGAACGCGACCACACCGTCCCGCACGCGATCTCGGCCGCCGCCTACAAGCGGCAGCAGCGCAACCCCGGACCCACCGAGTTCACCGAGATCCCCGGACGCGGCCACTCGCTCACCATCGACTCCGGCTGGCGCGAAGTCGCCGAGACCGCCCTCACCTTCATCGAACGCTTCGTCAAGTAGTCCAGCGCCAGCAAGCAGCCCACCGCCAGCTCCCTCCCTCCAAGTCTTGAGGAAGACCCATGAACCTCCATGCCAGGCGCACGGCGCCCCGATCCGGCCGCGCCGCCGTGCTCAGCGCCCTGCTCCTTCTCGGCCTGACCGCGGTCCCCGCCGCGGCGTCGGACAACCGGGCGCACAGTCCGGCCCGGGTCAAGCCCACCATCGTGCTGGAGCACGGCGCCTTCGCCGACGCCTCCGGCTGGAACACCGTCATCCAGTCCCTGCAGAAGCGGGGCTACACCGTCATCGCCCCGGCCAATCCGCTGCGCGGCCTGACCGGCGACACCGAGTACCTCAGGTCGGTCCTCAGCACCCTCACCGGGCCCGTGGTGCTCGTCGGCCACTCCTACGGCGGGGCCGTCATCACCGGCGCCGCCACCGGCAACCCCGACGTCAAGGCCCTCGTCTACATCGCGGCCTACGCGCCGCAGGAGGGCGAGAGCGTCGCCCAGGCCACCGCGCTCGGCGGCGGCACCTCCGACCTGCTCCAGCACGTGGTGGCCCGGCCGTTCCCCGGCGCGGCACCGGGCGACGCCGACGCATACCTCGACCCCGCCTTCTTCCGGCAGCACTTCGCCCAGGACCTCCCCGCCGCGCAGGCCGCACAGCTGGCCGCGGCACAGCGCCCGGCCGCGTTCGCCACCCTCCTGCAGCCGGCAGCCGCCCCCGCCTGGCACACGGTCCCGTCCTGGTACCTGGTCGCCCGCAACGACCGTGTCATCCCGCCACAGGCGGAGCGGGCCATGGCCGCCCGCGCCCATGCCCGCACCGTGGAGATCGACAGCTCCCACGCCGCGATGATCAGCCACCCCCGCGCCGTCACCGACCTGATCCTCGACGCCGCCGGCAACTGACCTGCTGCCCCACCCGTCGGGGACGGGCCCCCAGGCCTGTCCCCGACAAGCAGCCGACACCTACGAGCGGACCGCCTCATGACGATCGTCACCGGACCCCTGGCCCACTCCGACCAGGCAGTCACCGCACAGGCTCTGCAGGACACCCTGGTCGACCTGCTCGAACTCCAACTGAACGCCAAACAGGCCCACTGGACGCTCTTCGGCCCACGCTTCCGCTCCCTGCACCAGCAACTGGACGAACTGGTCACCACAACGCGTGACTTCTCAGACCTGCTGGCCGAACGCTCCGCCACCATCGGCAGCCCGCCGGACGGCCGCTCGGCCACCATCACCGCCACCGGCAAGCTCCCCGCCTTCCCCGCCGGATGGATCAAGGACACCACCGCCCTCGACCTCGTGACCGCCTCGATGAGCGTCCTCGTCACCCGCATGCGCCGGCGCATCGAGGCAACCGCAACGGCCGACCCGGTCACCCAGGACCTCCTCATCACCGTCACCGGCGAACTGGAGAAACAGCACTGGATGCTGCAGGTCGAACACTCGCACTGACCCCCGCGGCCATACCGCACCCACCCTCTGCGGCACACCTTCCTGCAAACCGAGGAGAGCACCATGAAGATCACCATCACCCACATCGGCACCGCGACCATCCTGCTGGAGATCGGCGAGTTCCGGCTGCTCACCGACCCGGTCTTCGACCCCGCCCCGGCGCAGTACCGGTTCGGCACGGTCACACTGAACAGCACCGCCGGCCCCGCCCTGGCCATCGACCAGCTGCCCGCCATCGACGCCGTCCTGCTGAGCCACGACGAACACCCCGACAACCTCGACAATGCGGGCCGCGCACTGCTGGCCGGACGGACCGTTCTCACCACCACGAGCGGCGCCGGCCGACTCGGCGACGGCGCCACAGGCCTCGATCCGTGGACGAGCCACGAGATCACCCGCGGCACGGCGAGCCTGCGTATCACCGCCACCCCCGGCCTGCACGCGGGAGACGTGATCGGCTTCGTCGTCGAGCAGCACGGCGAGCAGGAAGCGCTCTACATCTCCGGCGACACCGTCTACTTCGACGAACTGGACGAGATCGCCAGGCGCTTCGACATCGGCACCGCCGTCCTCCACTTCGGCGCCGCACAGGTCGACGAGATCAGCGAGCTGCCGATCACCCTCGACGGCTCCCAGGGCGTGGCACTCGTGCGCTCGCTCGGCGCGAAGAACGTCGTCCCCATCCACTACACATCCTGGGCCCACTTCTCCCAGGGCCGCGAGGACGTCAACACCGCCTTCGAACACGCCGGTCTCACCGACCGCCTGCACTGGCTCACCCCGGGCACCCCCACCACCCTCGGCTGACCGCACCAAGGGACGAACCTGGTCGGTGCCGGTGATCTCCAGCATCGGCGGGGCCGGGCGGGCCGGGCGGGCCGCGAGGGCGCTGTGCACTGCGGTGCTCAGGACGGCGATGGTGTCGGCGCCGATGGCGCCCGCGCATTCCCGGACGGGCCCGGCGAGGCAGGCCCGGACGGTGACGGTGATGCGGGACCGGGCTCGGTGTCGGTGATCGGACAGCTCCTCAGAATCCCCGTACGGTGGACCACTCGTTCGCTCTGGTGGGCGAACCTGTGCGGGTCACGCGGCGACCTCATGCCCGGACTCGGCGGTCCGCCGCCTCACCAGCCGTTCGTGACGCCAGCGCACCGCACGGGCCCAGGCCTTGCTCCAGAGCTCCAGAGCTCACGGGCTCGCGCGCTCGCGGCTGAAGACAGAAGTCACCGTGCGAGAGGCTCCCACCACGAAGATTCTGCACCGTGCGGGTACTGGGCGGAGCGCCGTCGTGGGTGCGGCCATTCCGACGGTCCGTCGACCTCGCCGCGACGGACCGCCCCGGCAAGGCAGTGGCCCAGCTCCTGCAGCTACCCATGACCGTCACGCACATTCCGGGTCCACGGACTGCGGCCGCTGGTGGCACCCGCCCGTTCGGCGGGGCGTCCGGTGCCTCGCCGGGCGGCGAACCCCGAACCACCGCGCCCCGCACCATCCGCAACGACACCGCACGGGACCTGCCCGCACTGTGCTCGGTCATCGAGAGCGCCCTCGCCTCGGCTGGGGCGTAGCTAGGCGGGTGGCAGGTTCGTCCCGCGGGCGGCCTGGTCGAAGGCCGAAGCAACGCTCTTGTTGATGACGTCCGACATCTGGCCGCGAATGTTCTTCGTGACGGCCTGGAAGGCCGCGTCGGTGCGGGTGCGGCTCAGTTTCCAGGCGGGCGAGGCGGAGCAGGTGAAGGACAGGGGCGACAGCCGGAGGGCGGCCGTCCCCGTGCCGCCGGACTGGGTACCGGTGGCCTCCACCAGGGTGGCCGGCTCGCGTGCGGGCCGGCAGGTCACCGAGGTCTTCCTGGTCCTGCCCGAGATCGTGTCACCGGTGACCTCGCCCTCGCAGGACACCCGCGTCCCCGCGAAGCCGACGTAGAAGCCGACCTTGAGATACCCGCCGACGAAGCCCGGCGGGGCAGCGTCGCCCACCCGCCGCACGTCGAAGCGCGCACTGCAGCGCAGGGTGCCAGTGAAGTCCCTGTTGGTGATCCTGTCGCTCCTGACGACGAAGCTGAACTCCCGCAGCCCGACCGGCAAGGACATCTGCTTGTCGACCTGCGTGATGAGAGTGTCGGCGTAGAGGTTGGCGTTGGCGACGGCCGTACTGCCCGCCGCCGTCGATCCGGCCACCGCAACGACGACAGCAGCGACGGTACTCAGTGTGCGAACGCGCATGGCACGGCCTTCCCCGGACAGCACCTGCCCTACCGGGCCGTGTCAGGGCACATGATCCCGGACCGGAACACCCCGGCGCAGCCGTTCCACCGCACCGCCGCACCACCCGGGCTGCCGCTCCCCCGGACGGAGCACCACCGACCGCCCCTGCCGAATCGGACACCAACCACGGCACGGCCAGGAGCAGCAGGACAGTGCGGGCAGAGCAAGACGCGAGCAGCGGCGGGCAGCAGGACCGTCAGACCGCCGGAACAGGCACAACGGCCCCGGACCGGAGCGATTTTCCATGGAAAATTCCCGGGAGGCCTGACCGACGCCAGAGCCGTGGCCGTGGCCGGGCCGGTCCTGGGGGATCGGCTGCGCGGGGGCGCTCCGGTCCGGGATCATCGTCGCGGTGACCGGCTGTTCGGCGGGTCCTGTCCGGGAAGGCCGTTCACCGTGCGCTTTCGTACCGCAGGGGTTGCTGCCGCTGTCGCCGTCACCGTCCTCGCCACCACGGCGGGCCGGGTCGCGGACGCCAACACGTACGCCGACGCCGTCCTCACGCGGGCCCAGAGCCAGCTGGGGCACTACACCCTCGACCCGTACTCGCTGCGGCCGTTCGACTTGAAGGTGGCGGCCCGGAGCATCTCGCAGCAGGTCTTCAAGGCGCACCTCGGCTGCCGGATGAAGACCGTGACCAGCCGTTACGGGGACGCCGCCGCGCCCGGGTTCCGTGGCGGGCGGGTCGTGGTGGGATTCAACCTCGCCCTGGCCGCGACGCTGATCACCTGCGACGGGACGGCCTCCGGCGGCTCACCCTTCACCGGCCGCCGGACGACGTCGGTGCAGTGCCGTCCGACCCGCGCCTCGTACGCCTTGGTGGAGGCCTCCGGCCGGGCAGCCGGGCAGCGGGCCGACACGGTCACCGTCAGGGCGCTCTCGCTGGGCTTCGACTGCACAGCCGAACCCGCGTGGCCACTCAGCAAGGCCCGCCAGGACGAGGCGTCGAAGCTTCTCTCCAACGACCTCAGCACCCAGGTCAATCGGTTCCTCACCGGTCCCTACGCCACGGTCCTGCGCGAGTCGGCAGGAAAGTTCGTGCTGCCCGACCCGGCGTCCCGCTGACCGCCCACGCCGCCCCTCCCGCCGACGCACCGGACAGCAACCCACCGAACGACGACCAGGCCCTGCCCGGTCAGTTCCTGCACACCCCCCAAGAAATCCCGAAACCGGTAACCCGACCCCGCCCGGAACAATTACCGGCCGCATTCAAGGGACGCAATACGGCGGGAATCCCAACGGCCCGTCAGTTCGACCGCCCGCCGGAAGAGGCCCGGGAGCCGGGACCGCCCGCCGAACCCGGTCAATCCGACGGACAGCCACCCATAGTCACCGAAAGCGCACCCCGAAACGTCCCCGACCCGGCGCACCCGAACCGGACCATCCGCAACTGGTCCAGAAAACGACGATCCAAGCGCCTCGGACTTCTACCAGGTCACACTCTGCAAGCACCTGAGCCGAACACCCGACCAAGAACCCCAAGGCCGACCCCCAGGTTCCGTCTCCAGTCGGACGGTGACGCGACCGCCCCCGGCAGGACCCGACGGCGGACCGGCGCAGCGGCGGGCCGGCCGGTGGCGGTTCGCAGCGGCCCGACGCCCCCGCACACCGCCACCTGTCAGGAACGGCACATCGCCCGCAGAGTCAGGCTGAGGGGTACTGCCGCGTTACTCCCCTGCGGTGTGGAAGACGATGTCGCCGTTCACGGTGACTTGGTCCTGCTGGAACCGGGTGCCGGTGTCGGGGGCGTGGCGGACGTACCACCAGGTGCACACGTACTCGCCGGAGTCCACGTCGAGGCCGGTGGAGAAGGTGCATTCCCCTCCGCCGCTCCCGTCGGACCAGCGGCGGGCGCCGGCAGTGGCGACGGGGGTGGCGGTGGTCGCCCACTTCCGGTTCCAGTCGGCCCGGGTGTAGATCGCCGCGCCGAAGCTGCCGTTGTGGCCGTCGCGTTGCCACGAGCCGAGGAAGCCGGCCCCTGCCCAGTAGAAGATGTCCGCACCGATGTTGATGCTGACCGTCCACTGCCTGCTGTCCTTGCCCGGGCGCTTGAGTTCGAGCCGGGCGCGGGCGTTGACCTTGTGGTAGTTGCGCTCGGAGCGGTCAGTGCTCATGTCCGTCTGCCAGACGCGCTGCTGCGGCTCCTGCGGCCTCGCGTCCCACTCGGCGGTGAGGTCCGCCCAGATCGCGGCCCAATCGGGTTCGGGCAGGACCAGGCCCCCGCCGTCGGGGTGCATGTGCATTCCCGCCACGCTGTCCGCCCCGCCTTCGTAGGTGTGGGGGGCGGTATTGTCGCCGGTTCCCCAGGAGACCATCTCGCCCTGGGCGTTGAACTCGTCGCCCACGTAGCCGTGCTTGAGGGTGAAGGTCCCGTCGTCCTGCTGCACCCACATCAGGTTGCAGAAGCGCCGGTGCCTGCGGTCGGGTATGTCCTCGGTCAGCTCGGAGGGCTGGAACTCCAGCAGGTCAGCCAGCTCCGCTGTGCGGAAAAGGCGGTTGAGGCGTACTCCGCTCTGGAGCGTCTCCCGGAAGGTGATGCCCGTGAGCCTGTTGAGTTCGTCGAGGTCGCACTGGTCGATCCGTGGCACGGCGGCGGCGTCCGTGAACTCGATCATGGTCTTGCACGCGTCGTGGTAGGCAACCAAGTTGATCAAGTCCGGCGGGCACCACCAGACGACCTTGAACTCGCCGGTAACGAGGTCCTGGAAGCTGATGAAACGATATTCCGCGCCAGACAGCTGGGGCCAGTCACGGGTCGCGAAGGCACTGGTTCCGACGTGGACGATCTCGCTGTAGTCCTCGTTGAGCTTGAAGAAATCCACAGACTGCGGGGCAGTTTTGAGCACCGCCTTCCGGCGGAGAATGTCCGCTGCGGCTTCGGACAAGGGGATCGACGGCGTTTCCGGCATGAACTCTCCGCACGCTGAGGGACTGGTGTCGCACACATCGCTGCCCCAGCCGCACCATGATCATGCGACAGCCCGGATGCTGCTCACCGACGCCCTCGACCACGCCCTCATCGACCTGGCCGCCGGCGACGCCGGCCGGACGGTGGCCCTTGCCGGCCGGCGAGCAGAGCGACCTCGGCGAGTTGCGGCGGCCGGTGCGCGGGACTGGAGCCAGGTCCAGGCGTCGGCGCCTGGCCCGGTGGCGTTCAGATGCCGCCGCCTCCCGGGAACGTGGATGCCGTCGAGTGCTTGACGACCAGATCCACTGTGATGCCCGCCGGGGCGAGGATGCGTCCCAACTCGCGTTGCAGGGCCTGGGCGTTGGCGGGCGACGGGGGCACTAGAGCGCGCCGGATCTGCCGGCCGTCGCTCGTCAGAATGAACAGGGTGAGCCTGTCGGCCACCGGCTTGCGGGGGTTGAGGGTCGACTTCACCAGGTAGTCCTCGATCCAGACGCGTCGCACGTCGGCGAGCGGTATCGGCGGGTCCACGCGGGTGGCCCGGACGACGGTCAGGGTGTCGGGGGCGGCGGCGGGCGAGAACCGGAGCCGGGTCACGTCCCGGAAGGCCGCGCGCAAGGTCTTGCCCGTGAAGAAGAGACCCCCCAGCAGGGCAGCGACCCCGACCGCCGCCCAGATGGAGCCGGGCCCGCAGCCGTACGCCATCATCGCCAGGTAGACCGGGAAGGCGACGACGGCGGTCACAAGAGCCCCTCCCCCCGCCTCACCGGGCCACCGCCGCACGGCAACCCCGAGCGGATCGATCCCCTCACGCAACACCACAACGACCGCACCGGGATCCGAACGGTCCACCCGCACCCTGTCCATGACGCAACGCTAGAACCCGGCCACCCCCCACGGAAGGGTCCGCACAAGGCTCAGGCGGCCCGGCGATAGCGAGCAGCACCAGAGCAGGCACCCCGCCCCACCAGCAGCAGCGACGGGCAGCCGAAAACACCGACCCCAGGCGAACCTGAACCGGACCGGACCGGACCGGCGGCAAGCCGAGCACCGGACCTGGGTCGGGCAGGTCGGCACACGGGAAGCGCCTGGAACGGAACGGTCGGCGTTCACAGGTCCGGCCGGACGGGGCGTGAGGCGGCTGCAGGAGCCCGCGCGGTCTCCGGCGTCAGCGGCGCGCGCGTACCAGGTGAGCGCCTCCTCCCGTCGGCCCATCGCGTCCAGCTTCCGGGCAACCCATTGCAGCGCTTCAGAATCACCCTGTTCGAAGGATTTCTGGTACCGGGCAACGCCTCGTCCAACCGGCCCAGTGTCTCCAGAACCTGCACGACATCCAGCGCCAGCGGAGCACCAGCCTCGGCACCGCCCTGGAACAAGGAATTGCTTCCTGCAGCCGTCCTTCGTCCTCCAGCGTCCTGGCCGTGGCCTGTACTGCGGCGAGGCTGCCGGCCTCGACAGCACCCCGCAGTACAGGCGAGCGCGGCGTCGGCCCCCCTGTGTCTCCCGCAGAATCCACGCCTCGGTGCGCACGGCCTCGGCGTCGCCGGCCGCAATGGCGCGGCGGTGCCAGGAGAGCCACTCCTCCGTCCGGCCCGCGTCCTTACCGATCGTTTCAAAATGAGGTACGGAGGCGTCGCAGGCAGATGATGCTGCAGGCGAGTTGGAGCAGGCCCAGGCCAAGGTCGGTGCGTATCTCGTAGCGGATCCGCAAGCGTTCGAACTGGCGGAGCCAGGCGAAGGTCCGCTCGACCACCCAGCGGCTCTTGCCGAGGCCGGAGGCGTGGACGACACCGCGGGCGAACCTCGGAGTGGTGCCGCGGCGGCGGAGGATGCGCCGGTATTGGCAGTTGAGGGGAAGGCGGCGTCGGTGCCGGGCACGACGACGCTCCCGCCGGGCCCGGCTCAAAGGAGGTCAAGGTGCGAGGGCCCCGGAGAAGGCCGGGCGCGGCAGGCACCTGCGGTCGGCTCCTGACCCACGCCGTCCGGCGGGCGGGCGGAAGTTGGCGGGGCCCCGACCGGGGGCACACCATGACCTCTGCCCCGGGCCGGCGGCCCGGCACAAGCACCACCGGGGCGGCGGCCGGAGGCGTCGAATCGGCCGGACAGGAAGCCTGGGCGGTGTGCAAGCAACGAAGTAGTCCGCGTCCTGCCGGACGGAGTGGTCCGCCAGCCGGGACAGTTGTCAAGGACACCCCGTGCCGAACGGCCGCCCTACGGGCGGCGCGGGTCCACCGGGTGCCCCAGCATTTCGGACATGGCCCGGGTCGAGCTCAGCAGTTCCGCCGAAAGACGGGTCACGTCCTGCTCGGTGAGGCCGCGCGCGGGCATCACCAGGGTGACGACGAGGGGGAAGGACTCACCTGCGGTGAACACGGGGGCGGCCAGGGAGGTGACGCCGGGGATGACGCCCCCGACGGTGGTGGCCACTCCCGTGTTCAGGACCTCCTCCTTGATCCGGTCGACCCGGTCCCGGACGAACGGGTCGAGCGCCCCGGCCTCCGACTCCGACTGGCCGCGCAGCACCGGCACGGTCAGCTGCTCGGGTAGGTGCGCGAGGAACACCCCGCCCATCGCCGAGTTCAGCAGCGGCATGGTGGCGCCGACCCGGACCGTGATCGGCAGCGCGTGGGCGCCGTACTCCCAGCGCACGACCACCGGCCCGTGGTCGCCCCACACCGCCAGGTTGACGGCGTGCGAGGTGCGGTCCCGCAGGCCCGGCAGGTGCTCGCTCACCAGCGCCACCTCGTCCATCCTGCGCAGCGACTCGACGCCCAGTCGCCGCATGGCCGGCCCCATGTCGTAGTGGCCGGTGCTGGGGGACTGGGCGACGAGACCGACCCGGGTGAGGCTGACGAGGTAGCGGTGGACCTTGCTGGGCTGCATGCCGGCGGCGGCAGCCGTCTGCGTCAGGCTCATCGGGCCCCGGCCCTCCTCCAGGGCGCGCAGGACCGTCATCGCCAGTTCGACGGACTGGATGCCCTGACGGGCCGGCGCCCCGCCGGCCTCGCTGTCGTTGGAAGGCTGAGTACTCACGGCAGCGATCATAGTGAACGGCCCGACGGCATGGCCCCGCAGAGGGGTCCGACAGTCCAGGACGCCAGTCGGGTCCAGGACGTCAGGTGTTGGCCCGCGCCCCTCGCCCGTCCGCACCGCCCGGCTCCACGCCCCGCACCACGCCCAGCAGTTCGCCGGCGAGGCCGTCCGCCGCGTCGGGGGCGGCCGCCGTGCCGAAGACGTAGAGGTCGGGGCGGACCGCCACGGCCGAGCAGCCCAGTTCGGCGAACCAGTCGCGGTAGGTGCCGTGCACGTCGTGGACGACGGCCGCCTTCGGGTGCGCAGCCGCCCGCTCGCCGGGGACGACCACCAGGACGCCCGCTCCGGCCAGGTCGTCGAGCAGGCCGGAGCGTTCCAGGGCGTCCAGCGCCCCCGCGTCGGCCAGCAGGTGGAAACCACCGCCCACGACCTGGTCCAGCCGGTCGCGGCGGGTACCGTCGTCCACCACCCCCTGGACCGACAACTGCCCGCGGCCCGCGCTCCGTTCCCGGGCGAACAGGCCCTCGACGAGGCCCGGCAGGCGCACGGCCTCGGGCTCCGCCGACCGCGCGCGGCGCTCCAGCAGCATCCGGTCGCGTTCCGCCGCGCGCGCCGTGTCCCGCAGGGTCTGGAGGCGGCCGAGTTCGATGCCCTTCTCGGTCACCGCGCGCACGTGCGGTTCCCGCTCCGTCCGGTAGGTGTCGAGCATGCCCTCCGGTGCGGCTCCGCGCAGGACGAGGTCCAGTTTGAAGGCGAGGTTCTGCACGTCGCGCAAGCCCGAGCACATGCCCTGCCCGAGGAACGGCGGCATCTGGTGCGCCGCGTCGCCGGCGAGCAGGACGCGGCCGAGGCGCCATTCGTCCGCGATGAGGGACCGGAAGGTGTACGTGGCGACCCGGATGAGGTCGGCGTCGTCGGGGGTGAGGTGGGACGAGACCCGCTCCCAGACGCGCCGTGGATCGCGCTCGGTCTCGAAGTCCTCCACCGAGTCGAGCATGAAGCTGAACCGGTGGTGCGCGGGGCCCAGCGAGATGACCGAGGTCGGGCCCAGCGGGTCGCCGAGCTGCAGTGCGGGCGGGACCGGCGTCGGCCGGCGGAAGCGGAAGTCGCACACCATCCACGGCTCGGAGAAGCCGTAGTCGAAGAGCTCCACGCCGAGGGCCGAGCGCACGAAGCTGTTGCCCCCGTCGCAGCCCAGGACGTACCGCGCGGTGAGCGTCCGGGGCCCCCGGGGGTCGTCGACGGTGAGGGTGACGTCCTCGGCGGTCTGCTCCAACGCTACGACGGCGCTGGAGTGCCGCACCTCGACTCCGGGCATCGACCGGCACACGGCGTCCAGCGCCTCTTCGAGATCCGGCTGGTACATCATGTTCCACTCCGGCCAGCCGCTGCGTCCGACCTCGGCGAAGTGCTGCTCCAGCAGCAGGTCACCGCGGCCGTTGCGCCACTCGTAGGTGGGTTGCGCCCGCAGCTTGGGCAGCAGGTCCCGCGCCACGCCGAGCCGGGCGAGGGTGCGCATCGTCTCGTCGTCGAAGCTGGCCGCCCGCGGCAGGTTGTACAGGCCCGCGTACCGCTCCAGGACCACGACCCGGTGGCCGGCCCGTCCGAGCAGGGCCGCCGCCGCCATGCCCACCGGGCCGTAGCCCACCACGGCCACGTCCACCACGTCCGCGTCCGCGTCCGAGGGCGAAGCACCGCGAGCGCCATCCGTACCCGTCATCGGGCACCTCCATCTTTCCGAGCCTTCCAGAGGGTTGACACGGACGGAACGTACGTTTCACCATCGATGAAGTCAATGCATATAAGTGAAATGCGAGGGATCGCGATGCGGACCATCGGTCTTGAGGAACACTTCGTCACGCCGGAGCTGGCGGGCTACGGCGCCTCGTCGGCCTCGATCATCCAGCCGGAGAAGTGGCGGGAGGCGTCCCGGCGACTGCTCGACCTCACCGGCGAGCGCCTGGCCGAGATGGACGCGGCAGGGCTCGACATGCAGGTGCTGTCACTCAACTCCCCCGGCATCCAGGCCGAGACGGACACCGCGACCGCGGTCGCCCGGGCGGCGGCGGCGAACGACCTGCTCGCCGGCGTCGTGGCGGACCATCCCGACCGCTTCGCCGGGTTCGCCGCGCTGCCGTTGCAGGATCCGCAGGCAGCCGCGAAGGAGCTGGAACGCTCCGTGTCCGAGCTGGGCCTGCGCGGCGCCCTGGTGAACGCGCACACGCAGGGCCGGTACCTCGACGACCCGGAACTGCGCGTGGTGTGGGAACACGCCGAAGGCCTCGGTGTGCCGCTCTACCTGCACCCCGCCAACGGCGTCGGCACCCCCCACGTCATCCAGGGCCACCCCGAGCTCGTCGGACCCATGTGGAGCTGGGGGTCGGAGACCGCCACCCACTTCCTGCGGCTCGTGTTCGGCGGCGTCTTCGACGACTTCCCGGAAGCCAAGGTGCTGCTGGGGCACATGGGCGAGGGGCTGCCCTACGCACTGTGGCGACTGGACTCGCGCTGGGACTACCACAACCACCACGGGATCGAGCTCGCCCGGGGGAACCCCTCGGAGTACCTGCGGCACAACCTGTACATCACGACCAGTGGTGTCTGCTCGCCCCCTCCGCTGCTGTGCGCGATGCTCGCCCTGGGCGCCGACCACGTCCTCTTCGGCACCGACCACCCCTTCGAGGAGATGGCGACGGCCACCGCGTTCCTGGAGTCGGCTCCGATCAGCGAGGCCGACCGGGCCAAGATCTCCCACCTGAACGCGGAGCGGCTGCTCGGCCTCTAGCGGCCGCCCCGGATCCGTCCCCTCCCCATCTCCCCCACCTCCACTCCCACCCACTATTTCTTCCCCCACCGGCAAGGAGTCGCAGACATGGCCCGAGAGAACACCGCACGACACTGGATCGACGGCGAGTGGGTCGGGTCCGCCCGGACCTCCGAGAGCGTCGACCCGGCCACCGGCGAGACGATCGGCCGGTACGCGGAGGCCGGCGTCGAGGAGGGGCTGCGCGCCGTCGACGCGGCGGCCCGCGCCTTCACGGAGGGCACCTGGCGTCTGGACCCGATGCTGCGGGCCACCACCCTGAGCCACCTCGCCGACGCGTACGACAGACGGATGGACGAGGTGATCGCCACCCTCTGCCGGGAGAACGGCAAGCTCCGGCACGAGGCCGGCTTCGAGGCGCACTTCATCCTCCGCGCCCTGCGTTTCGCGGCCGGCCTGGCCGTCCTGCCGCACGGCCGGGTCGCCGACACCGGTCCAGGACGCCAAGCCCTGTCGATCCGTCAGCCCGTCGGTGTCGCCGGGATCGTGGTGCCGTGGAACTCCCCCGCCTACCTCTGCATCCGCGCGCTGGCCCCGGCCCTCGCGGCCGGCTGCACGGCGGTGGTGAAGATGCCGGGGCAGGCGGCCCGGACCGCGGCGCTGATGAGCGAGATCCTCGCCTCCGTCCCCGAATTGCCCAGGGGCGTGGTGAACGTCGTCATCGAGTCCGGCTCGGACGTCGCGCGCCTGCTGGTGGAGTCCCCCCGGGTGCCCGTGATCAGCTTCACCGGCAGCACCGCCACCGGACGGCTCGTCGCCCAGGCCGCGGCGGCCCGCTTCAAGCGGGTGGGGCTGGAACTGGGCGGCAAGACACCCCACCTGGTCTTCGCCGACGCCGACCTGGACGCCGCTCTGGACACCGCCGTGCAGTCGTGCACCGTGTTCGCCGGACAGTTCTGCATGACGGGCAGCCGGGTCCTCCTCCAGCGGGAGATCGCCGACGAGTTCACCGGCGCCCTGGCGCGGCGCTTGGAGAGCGTGCGCCCCGGTCCGGCCGCCGACCCGGACAGCCAGATCGGCCCGCTGATCGACAAGGCGGCGGTCGCCCGGGTCGACGCCGCCGTGCAGGCGGCGATCGCGGCCGGCGCCGAGCCGATCGTCCGCGGCGGCCCGAGCACCCGCCCCGAACTGGCGGGCGGCGCCTTCTACCACCCCACCCTCCTCGCGGTGGCCGACTCCTCGCTCCCGATCGTCCAGGAGGAGACCTTCGGCCCGGTGCAGACGGTCCAGGTCTTCGACACGGAGGCGGAGGCCGTCGCCCTCGCCAACGACACCGAGTACGGCCTCAGCGCCTGCGTCTGGAGCCGCGACGCCGACCGGCCCATGCGCGTGGCGCGGCAGCTCGACGCGGGGCTCGTCTCCGTCAACAGCTGGGCGAACCTGACCGTCGAGTTCGAGGAGGGCGGCTTCAAGTCCAGCGGCGTCGGCCGGCTGGGGGGCCCGGCCTCCATCGAGGACTTCCTGGAGTACAAGCAGATCACCCAGGACTACGCGCCCCACCGCGGCTGACGGGCGGGCCGCCGGCCCCTCCCCCACCGACCGCCGGCCTCTCCCTTCCACCGCCTCGCAAGCCGTCCGATCCCTTGCTGTTATCACATATAGCGCTTAGGGTCGCAGGGCCCGGGCAGAGCCCGAACCGGCTTCCGGCGCACCGCGATCCGGGCAGCCGGCTCACCACCGGACACGCCTCGTCATTCGCCGCACGGGCCCTCCCTGGCCCGGCGCATTGGAAACCACCCTTGGCAGGAGGCCCGTGATGGCCAAAAAGCGCGATCTTCTGACCTTCGAGGTCGACGGACACCGGATCACGGCATACACCACCGGCCCCGCCGTCCCCACCGGGAAACCGCTGATCGCCGCCCTCCACGGCGGCACGTACACGGCGCGGTACTTCGACGTCGCGGGCTCCCCCGGAGGATCCTTCCTCGACGTCGCCGCCGCGCACGGCCACCAGGTCGTGGCTTTCGACCGTCCCGGTTACGGCGAGAGCAGCCCCCTCGCACCGGACGCCAACACGTTCACCCGGCAGGCGGAGCTGCTCGCCGCCGCCGTGGCGCAGGCGGCCGTCCGACTGGAGGCCGACAGCGTGCTCCTGGTGGGCCACTCGATCGGCGGCATGATCGCCCTGATGATCGCCGCCTCCGCACCCGACCTGCCCCTGATCGGCGTCTCGGCGACCGGGATGGGGGCCTTCATCCCGAGCGGCGGCGCAGCCGAGGCCCTCGGCTCCCTCCCTCCGGACGAGACCGTGGACCTGCCGTACGAGGAACGGGACAAGGTGATGTTCGGGCCCGCGCACACCTACGGGGCCGAAGGGCTGTGGCAGGCACACGGCTCCTACGCTCCGGTGCCGGTACGGGAGTTGGTGCAGGCTCCCCTGTGGCCGAAGGAGCACCTGCCCACCGTGGCGCCCAAGGTCCGCGTACCCGTGCACAACGCGCTCGCCGAGTTCGACGCCCTGTGGAGCAGCGGGCCGGAGAACGTGGCCCGTTTCGCCGCGATGTTCACGGCGGCTCCGTTCGTCGAGGCGAGCGTGGCCCGCGGCACAGGCCACTGCATCGACCACCACACCCTCGGCCGCGCGCTGCACCTGCGGCAGCTCGCGTTCGCCGAGGAGTGCGCGCACTGGGCCGCGACGCGCCGGCCCGCCGGGGACGGGGCCTGATGCCCTCCATCGACCACCGGACCCTGCTGCGGCACACGCAGGTGCTCATCGCCGGCGGTGGGCCGGTGGGCCTGGCCGCGGCCGTGGAACTCGGCCGCCGCGGCGTCGACTTCCTGGTCGTCGAGCCGCGCGCCACCGTCTCCAGGGCGCGCCCCCGCTGCAAGACGCTCAATGTACGCACGATGGAGCACCTGCGCCGCTGGGGCCTGGCCGACCGGCTCCGGGCGCGCGCGCCGCTGGGCGCGTCCTGGGCCCGGGACGTCGTGTTCTGCACCTCGCTGTCCGGCCGGGAGCTGTCCCGTTTCACGGGTGTGCTCGGGCTCGCGCCGGAGGGCGACCGCTTCCCGGAGACCGGCCAGCAGGCGCCGCAGTACCTGCTGGAGGAGGTGCTCCGCGAGGCGGTGGAGGAACTCACCCCGGGACGGCTGGCCCTGGGTTCGAAGGTCGTCGGCGTGAGCCAGGACGACGACCTGGTGTCCGTGACCGTCGAGGACGGCTCCGGGCGCCGGTGCGTCGTCACCGCCGACTACGTGATCGGCTGCGACGGCCCCCGCAGCACCGTGCGGGAGGCGATCGGCTCCCGCTACCTGGGCGGGGAGGCCCTGCGCCCGAACTTCGGCATGGTCTTCGAGAGCCCGGACCTGTGGGAGCACGTACGGCACGGACCGGCCGTGCAGTACTGGGTCGTCAACCCGGACGCCCCCGCACTGGTCGGACCGCTGGACCGGACGAACACCTGGTGGGCGATCGCCTTCGGGGTGGACCGGGCGGCCGGGGAGCGCGAGGCCAGGCGCATCATCGACGCCGTGGCGGGCCGGCCGGTGCACGCCGAGATCCGGTCCACCGATCCGTGGACGGCCCGGATGCAGATCGTCGACCGCATGCGCCGCGGCAGGGTGTTCCTCGCCGGTGACGCCGCGCACCTCAATCCGCCGTTCGGCGGCCACGGGCTGAACACCGGCGTCGGGGACGCGGTCGACCTGGGCTGGAAACTGGCGGCCGTGCTGGCCGGCTGGGGCGGGGCGGCCCTCCTCGACAGCTACGAGGAGGAGCGCCGCCCCGTCCAGGAACGCGTCATCCAGGAGGCCACCGCCAACATGCGGGTGCTCTCCACCGAACTGCTCGCCGACAACCTCGACGCGGACGACGAGGCCGGGGCCGAAGCCCGGCGGGCCGCGGGGGCGCGGATCCAGCAGACCAAGAAGGCGGAGTTCCACTCGCTCGACCTGGTCCTCGGGCTCCGCATCACCTCCTCGCCGGTCCTGCCCCCGCAGCAGACGGACGGGGCGGACGCCCGTTGGACGGGGGCCCGGCTGCCCCACGCGTTCCTCGACGACGGCCGCTCCCTGTACGACCTGCTCGGGGACGGTCTGACCCTGCTCGTCCTCGGGCCCGGTACGTCGGAGGCGGCCGTCCAGGAGGCGGCCCTCCAGGAGGCCGCACGCCTGCGGGGCGTGCCGCTCACCGTGGTGCGCCTGCCGGGCGCCGGACCCGCCGGTTACGCCCATGTGCCGGGCGCCCGACTCGTCCTGGTCCGCCCGGACCAGGTGGTCGGCTGGCTGGGGGCCGAGGCCCCCGAGGACGCGCTCGCCCTCCTCGACACCCTCAGCGGCGGCGCGCGCCCGGACGGAACGCACCCGCCGATGCACACCCCACCTGCGGAAAGGAAGCAGCACGCATGAGCAACCACCAGTGGACCAGACGCCGGGCCCTGAACGCCGCGGCCGGCACGGCCGCACTCGCCGGAACCTCCGTTCTGATGGGCCCCGGCACCGCTCAGGCGCACGGCGGCGAAGCCGACCCGCACGGCCGGCTGAAGATCATCGCGATCGAGGAGGCCGTCATGCTGCCGGGCCTCGTCACCCAGGGCACGGCGCTGGGCGGAGCGATCCCCTTCAAGCCCGAGGTCACCGCGGAGTGGTTCAAGCGGCTCCCGGACATCACCGAGTACCGGCTCGCCGACATGGACGCGAACGGCGTCACCATGCAGGTCCTCTCCCTCACTCCGCCCGGGGTGCAGATGCAGCCCGACGCGGCCGTCGCCGTACGGGACGCGCAGGTCGCCAACGACGCGCTCGCTCGCATCGTCGAGGGCCGCCCGACCAGGTTCGGCGGCCTGGCCGCGCTGCCCCTGCAGGACCCGCAGGCGGCGGTGCGGGAGGCCCGGCGCGCGGTGCACGACCTCAAGATGGCCGGGTTCCTGGTCAACGGCCACACCAACGGCCAGTACCTGGACGAGCCGCAGTTCCGGCCGGTGTGGGCCGCGCTGGAGGAGCTGGGCGCCGCGCTCTACCTCCACCCCACTCCGGCGCCGGCCGGCGACTGGGGCCTGCTGAAGGGCCGTCCCGAGCTCACGGGCCCGTTCTACAGCTGGGCCGCCGAGACCGGCGGGCACGCCCTGCGGGTCATCCTCGGCGGTGTCTTCGACGACTTCCCGGGAGCCAGGCTGATCGTCGGCCACATGGGCGAGTTCCTGCCCTTCCACACGTCCCGCCTCGACGTGCAGGTCCGGAACATCAACACCCGTGTGCCACTGAAGCGCAAGCCCTCCGAGTACTTCGGGAGGAACGTCGCCGTCACCACCTCGGGGGTCATGGACGACACCATGCTGCGGGCCGCCATCGAGGTGGTGGGCATCGACAACGTGCTCTTCGCCATCGACTACCCCTTCGAGCGGAGCGAGCAGGCCGTCGGGTTCCTGCGCCACGCGACCCTGACCCGCGGTCAACGCGAGAAGATCGCCCACGGCAACGCCGAACGACTGCTGAAGCTGTGACCGCCGGCGGCGGCCCGCGCCGACCCGCCGTCCGCGCGGGCCCCTCCCCGGGCGTAGCTATAGTTGCCATCGACTACCGGCGGCCGAGGCGAGGGATACACCGTGACGACACTCCGGGGGGCCATCCAGCCCATCACGGCACGGTCCGTGGTGGAGCAGGCCACCGAGGAGCTGCGGCGGGCGATCCTCGCCGGCGCGCTCGCCCCCGGCGCGGAGTACTCACTGCGCGAACTGGCCGGCATGCTCGACATCAGCTTCATCCCCATCCGCGAGGCGCTGCGCAGTCTGGAGAGCGAGGGCCTGGTCATCATGCGGCCGGGTCGCAGCGCGATCGTCGCTCCGCTCGACCTCGACGACCTGCGCGGCATCTACCGGCTCCGGCGCGCCCTGGAACCGGAGATCGCCCGGCGTTCGTGCCTGCTGCTGACGGACAAGGAGCTGGACCTGCTGGAGTCCCGAGCCGTCGAGTTCGGGGCCCGGGAGCACGGCATGGCCGACATCTACGACGACCACCACGCCTTCCACCTGGCCCTGCTGGCCCCGGCCGCGACCACCTGGGACATCCGCGTCCTGACCACCCTCTGGCGCGCGGGAGAACGCTACATCCGGATCGGCTTCGGCAAGTTGGATCCCGATCCGGCCGAACACGAACGCCGGGGCGCGGCCCACGTGGACCTCCTGGCGGCCTTCCGGACCCGCGTCCCGGACACGGTCTCCGCCGCCGTCGAGCAGCACCTCGCCCGCAACGAGAAGATCGCCTTCTCAGCCCTGTCCTGACCCTTTCCTGATCCTGACCCCGGCCCTGCCCTCTCCTCGACCGGACGGGCGGGCGGGCGGGCGGGTCGTCCTTCCACGGCATCCCGAGTCGGATTCCGAAGCTTTCTTCGAGGGTTGCTGTTATCACATATAGCAGCCCCGTTCGCGGCACGAACACCGCACTTTCCGCATCCACCCGGCAGAAAGGCACCACGATGTGTATCAGCCACACCGATCGGCGCGGCTTCCTCAGGACGGCCGCCGCGAGCGGGATCGCCGTCGCGGGCGTCCAGGCGCTGGCAGCCGCCCCCGCCCGTGCGCAGGCCCGCGCCGCCGACTCCGCCGATTCCGGTGACTCCGGTGGTTCCGGCGACAGGATCGCGCTGGTCAACGTCCGGGTCTTCGACGGCAACCAGCTGACCGCCCCGCGCACCGTGGTCATCGACAACGGGCGGATCGGCGTCAGCGCCCTCGGCGCCCGCCGGATCGACGGCGGCGGCGCCGTCCTGCTGCCCGGTCTGATCGACGCGCACCTCCACCTCCAGAGCCTCGACACCCTCCACCAGCTGGCTGGTTCGGGCGTCACGACCGCTCTGGACATGGCCTGCTTCCCGCCCTCGCTCGTCGCCTCGCTGCGCAACCGGCCGGGCCTGACCGACATCCGTAGCGCGGGCACCCCGGGAGTCGCACCCGGGAGCCCCCAGAGCGGGCTGCCGGGCTTCCCCGCGAATGCGGTCCTGACCGGGCCGGACCAGGCGGCCGGATTCGTCCGCGCGCGGATCGCCGAAGGATCCGACTACATCAAGGTCATCATCGACGAACCGGGTCTGAGCCCCGCGACCCTCAAGGCCGTGACGGTGGCGGCGCACTCCTCGGGCCGGCTCGTCATGGCCCACGCCACGACCGGGGCCACGGCGGAGCGGGCCCTGGACGCGGGCGTCGACATCATCCAGCACGTCCCTCTCGACACCCCGCTGACCCCCGCCGTAGCGGCGCGGTGCGCCGTCACCGGGACGGTCACCACCCCCACCCTGACGATGATGGAGGGTTTCGCCGGGCTCGGGATCCCCGGCCTCGACTACGCGGCCGCCGAGGGCAGCGTCGCCGCCCTGCACCGCGCCGGCGCCCGCGTCCTGGCGGGCACGGACGCGAACCACACTCCCGGGATCCCGGTGCAGCCGCCGTTCGGTACGAGCCTGCACCACGAGCTGGAGCTGCTGGTACGGGCGGGCCTCAGCAGCCGCGAGGCCCTGCGGGCCGCGACCGTCCTGCCCGCCCGGTCCTTCGGGCTGCAGGACCGGGGCAGCATCCTCCCCGGATACCGCGCCGACCTCCTGCTGATCGACGGCGACCCGATCGCCGACATCACCGCGACCCGCGCGATCCGGCGCGTGTGGGTCGGCGGCGCGGAGTACTCCCCCGCCGGCTGACCGGGGGCCGTACAGGGCCGGCGTCGAGTCGTCGGCCCCGTACGGCCCTTCACTGGGTCAGGTCCAGCGCAGCACCGACGATGCTGTCGGTGTCGATCCCGTGGTGGCGGTAGACCTCCTCCAGGGAGCCCGACTGACCGAATCGGGTGACGCCCAGCCTGCGGGCCGGGACGCGGTGGATGCCGGCCAGGAAGGCGAGGGTATGAGGATGTCCGTCCAGGACGGTGACCAGCGGCGTGGCCCGCTCGGCGGGGAAGGCCTGGTCCAGGATCCAGTCGGGCGCCTCGCCGTGCCCGGCCCGCGCGTCGAGGGCCCGGTAGAGCAGCCCCGGGCTGGTCACGCACACCACGTCGGCCGGGACGCCGAGGGCCTGGAGGCGGTCCGCCGCAACCAGTGCCTCGGTCACCATGGCGCCCATGGCGGCGATGGTGACCCGGGCTCCGGGCTGCCTGCGCAGCGGGTAGGCACCGGCGACGACCTGGCGGCGGCGGCGTTCCCGGGCCGCCGGATCGGCGGGGACCTGCGCGAGGGCCTGGTCGACGGGGCGGGTGGACAGCCGCAGGTAGGCGGAGCCGCCGTCCGGCCGGCCGAGACGGGACAGCGCGGCCAGCAGCGTCCACTCGGTGTCCAGGGCGAACGCCGGCTCCCAGGTCGTGCAGCCGGGCTGCTCGATGCCGAGCGACGGCGTGGTGACGGACTGGTGAGCGCCGCCCTCGGGGGCCAACGTGACACCGGACGGGGTGCCGACCAGGATCGACTGACCGCCCGCGTAGATGCCGAAGGACCAGGGCTCCAGGGCGCGTTGGACGAAGGGGTCGTACAGCACCCCGATCGGCAGCAGCGGTTCGCCCCAGCGGCTCCAGGTCGCACCCAGTTCTCCGAGCAGGCCGACCAGGTTGGTCTCCGCGATGCCCAGTTCGATGTGCTGGCCGGTCGGTCGTTCCCGCCAGTGCAGGACGGTCTCGGCGTCGTCGGCGAACCAGTCCACGCGCTCCGTGGGCGACCAGACGCCGACCTTGTTGACCCACCCGCCCAGATTGGTCGACGAGCTGACGTCGGGGCTGACCGTCACGATCCGCCTGGCGGCCTCGGGCGCGCTGCGGGTCAGGTCGAGCAGCGCCCGCCCGAGCGCGGCCTGGGTGGTCGCCACGCCCGTCGGCGTGCGTCCGCCGTCGGACGGGACGGCGGGAGGGCGCGCCCCGGGAACGGGCTCCCGGCGCAGGCGCGCCGCGGTCCGCTCGCACAGACGGGCGGCCGCCGAGTCCGCGGCGAAGCCCTGCCAGGGGTGGGCGAGGTCGGCGCCGACCCGGTCGGCGAGCCGGCGCATCTGGTCGTCCGTCAGCAGGGAGGAGTGGTTCTGCGGGTGACCCTGGGTGGGCAGGCCGCGGCCCTTGATCGTGTAGGCGAGGATCACCGTGGGCCGGTGGTCGTCCACCTGGTGCAGCGCGGCGTCCAGGGCGGGCAGGTCGTGGCCGCCCAGGTTCTGGATCGCCTCCAGCAGGGTCGCGTCGTCCGTCTCCGCGAGCAGCCCGGTGATCGCCGGGCCTTCGGGGCCCGTCCCGGGCAACCGCTCCCGCATTTCCCCGACGGGGCAGCGCAGCAGCCGCTGGTACTCGGGGTTGGACATGGCGTCGAGGCGGGTCCGCAGGGCGTCGCCGCCGGGGCGGGCGAACAGCTCCTCCAGGAGGGCGCCGTACTTGAGGGTGAGGACCTGCCATCCGGCGGCGGTGAACATGCCGCGCAGGCGGTCGGCGCCGTTGTTGGGCACGACGCGGTCCAGGGACTGCCGGTTGAGGTCGACGATCCAGACGAGTTCGCCGAGGTCGGCGACCTGCGGGTCCAGAACGGCCTCCCACACCGCCCCCTCGTCCAGTTCCGCGTCGCCCACCAGCGCGTACTGCCGGCCGGCGTGGCCGCCGCCGGTCTCCCCGGCCGCGTACCGGCGGGCCAGGGCCCCCCAGATCGTCGCGGTGGCCCCGATGCCCACCGATCCGGTGGAGTAGTCGACCGGATCGGGGTCCTTGGACCGGCTCGGGTAGCTCTGCAGACCGCCGAAGGCGCGCAGGGTGGACAGGTGGGAGGCGTCCAGTTCGCCGAGCAGGTGGTTGATCGCGTGCAGGACCGGCGAGGCGTGCGGCTTGACCGAGACCCGGTCCTCCGGGCGCAGGTGCCGGAACCACAGCGTCGTCATGATCGACACCATCGAGGCGCACGAGGCCTGGTGGCCGCCGACCTTGAGCCCGGAGGGATTGGGACGCACCCGGTTGGCGTGGTGCACGATCGCGCTGGACAGCCACAGCACGCGGTTCTCGATCTCCTGCAGCACGTCGGGGGCTGCGGCCGTGGTCCGCCGGGAGGCGGCTGGTGCGGTGGTCATGACGGACGGTCTCCTCGCGCTCGGCACCTCCGGCGCGCGCAGGTGCGGCCGGCGGTGACTGGGACGTTCCACGGCGGCGCGAAGAGCGCGCCGGATGCGCCCCGCCGCACGTCGGATCGGCTCACGACCGCGTCACGGTCGGCGACGCGTTGCCAGGGGCGGGTTCGCTCCGGACGAGCAGACCACCCGGCCGGGGCGCTGCACAAGAAGACGCCGCGAAATGACGCAGAATGCCCAATCACCCGTTCCACCGCCCCCGGAAGGCGTGCACCGTGCCCAGTCCACCACCCCCTCGTCCGCGCAAGGCCCGCACCCTGTCGGGTCCCGAGCGGATCGACCCCACCGACGCCCGCCTGCTCATCGCGCTCTCCCACACTCCCCGCGCCACCACGGTGGCGCTCGCCGAGGCGAGCGGACTGAGCCGCAACACCGTGCAGGCACGGCTGTCGGCGCTGGAGCGCACCGGCGCCGTCGCCTCCTTCGAGCGGCGCATCGACCCCGCGGCCCTCGGGTACCCGCTCGCCGCGGTCGTCACCACCAGGGTGGCCCAGCGCAGGCTGGACGAAGTGGCACGGGCGCTGGCGGCGATCCCCGAGGTCGTGCAGGCGGACGGGCTGTCCGGTGACACCGACCTCCTGGTCCACGTGGTGGCGGTCGACGCCGAGGACCTGTACCGGGTGGCCGGGCACATCCTGGAGATCCCCGGGGTGGAGCGCACGAGCACGGCGCTCGTCATGCGCCGGCTCCTCCCGTACCGGCTCGCTCCGCTGCTGCGCCGGGCCGGCGCGTGAGCGCGCAGCCGAACGGGAGTACGGGGGCACGGGCCGCGTCCCCGCGCCCGGAGGGAAGAATTCGGGAATCGAACCCTTGCTGTTATCACATATAGCGGCTTACGGTGTCACCAACGCCGCAGCCGCTACGCGACCGCCGGACCACCCGACGCCGCCCGGTCGGAGAACGCTGTCCACGGGACGACCGACCTGCGGAACCTCGCCGACACCGTGCCGACGGGTGCCAGGGCCGGGGCCGCGCAACAACCCCGGTCATCGGGGTCCGGCACGTCACCGGGCCGGCCGGCAGTCGCCACCTGGCTGCGGGGAGATCCCCGCGGACGAACCACCCGCCCCGGCGGACCCCGCGGGTCATGGCCCTACCACTGGAACACAGGAGCAGTACCGTGCGCATCGCCAACCTCTCCGGCCGCCTGGGTCTCGTCGTCGACGGCAAGGTCATCGACGTCGAGCAGGCCAGCGGCGGCAGCTTCGCCTCCGACCCGCAGGCCGTCTACGAGCGGTGGGAGGAGTTCCGCCGATGGGCGGCGCAGGCGCGGCTGCCCGAGGGCGACGTGTTCGACCCCGCCCGGCTCGGCGCCCCCGCACCCGCCCCGCGGCAGGTCGTCGCCGCCGGCCTGAACTACCGTGACCACGCTGCCGAGGCGGGGTTCGCCCTGCCCGACACGATGCCGCCGGTCTTCACCAAGTTCGCCACCAGCATCACCGGACCGGTCACCGAGGTCACCCTGCCGCCCGGCGGCCACACCGACTGGGAGATCGAACTCGTCGCCGTCATCGGCACCCGCGCCCACCACGTCCCCGCCGAGACCGCCTGGGAGCACGTCGCCGGACTGACGGTGGGCCAGGACATCTCCGAGCGCATCACCCAACTGGAGGGCCCCTCTCCGCAGTTCAGCCTAGGCAAGTCCTTCCCCGGCTTCGCCCCCATCGGGCCGTGGCTGGTCACTCCGGACGAGTTCGAGAACCCCGACGACCTGGGACTGCGCTGCACCGTCAACGGCGAGGAGGTCCAGAAGAGCCGCACCGCCGAGCTCATCTTCTCCGTGCCCGAGCTGATCGCCCGGCTGTCCGCGGTGATCCCCCTGCTGCCCGGCGACATCATCTTCACCGGCACCCCCGCCGGCGTCGGCCTCGGCCGCGACCCGCAGCGCTGGCTCGCCCCCGGCGACGAACTCGTCAGCACCATCGAGGGCATCGGCGAGCTGCGCCAGCGCTTCGTCGCCCAGGCCTGACACTTCCACCAGGCCGGCGGGCGCGACGACCGGCCGGTGGAGACCGCTCCGCGCGGACGCCCGCAGATTCGATCAAGGAGGATCGGATGACCGCCACACCGAAGTTCGCCCACGTCGTCTTCCAGACCGGCAACCCCACCGCCATGCGGGACTGGTACTGCGCCGTTCTCGACGGACACGTCGTGTTCCAGAACGACAGCCTGTGCTTCATCACCTACGACGAGGAGCACCACCGCGTCGCCCTGCTCACGCCGCCGGTACCCCTGGAACGCAGGAAGCCGACGACGGCCGCGGCCCACCACGTCGCGTACACCTTCGACCACCTCGACGACCTGCTCGCCCGCTACGAACTGCTGCGCGACAAGGGCGTCGCCCCGGCCGTGTGCATCGCCCACGGCGTCACCACCTCCCTGTACTACCAGGACCCGGACGGCGGCTTCGTCGAGATGCAGATCGACAACTTCGCCGACCCGGACGAAGCCACCGGCTACATGCGGGGGCCCGAGTACAGCGCAGACGCGGTCGGCCCCGCCTTCGACCCTGAGGCGATGCTGGCCGCCCGCCGCGCCGGAGCCGACGTCGAGGACCTGATCGGCCGGTCCTGGGCGCTGCGCACCCCCATGCCCGACCCGATGCTGATCCTCACCGGGGCCGTCTGACACCGGCGTTGTCCGGCTCCGGGGCCGTCCGACCTCGGAGCCGGGCAAGCGCCGGACCACCGGCGCACCGACGGGGTACCGGGTGCCGTCCCGGCGCCCCGACCCGGCGCCCCGTCGGTGCGTCGCCGCCCGACCGGACCACACGCACAACCGCCATCGAGGGAGACCCTTGAACCCGTCCAGCCACCACGCCGACTGCTTCATGTGCGGCCTGGAACAGAACGAAGACCGTTCCGTCGTCTTCCGTGACTCCCTCTGGTCGGGAGAGCGGGTGCCCGGCTACGACGTCCCCGGCTGGTTCGTCCTGCGCGTCCGGCGGCACGCCGAGCGCATCACCGGACTCGACGAGGCCGAGCTGGCCTCCTTCGGCCGTCGCGCGCGCGACCTGGTCGCGGCGGTGACCGAGGTGACCGGCGCGCCCGCGACCTACCTCATGGTCTTCGGCGAGAACCACCCGCACTTCCACGTCCTCGTCACCCCTCGTGGCGAGGACGTCCCCGCGGACCGGCGCAGCGGGAACATCCTGCGCCTCGGCGCCGAACAGGCCGACCCGGAGTCCGCCGCCCGGCTGGTGCCGGCGGTCCGCCGCGCCTACGAACGCCTCGCCGACGCCGCCGCGCTCCCGCTCCCGCGCGCGTCCTGACCGCTCCGCTTGCGCCGGCCCGGTGACCGCCCGGTCCACCGGCCCGGCGCAGGCAGCACCGAAGAGGGCGCCGAGCCCAAGCGAGCGCGCACCGGTGCGACGGTGGCGGCCTGCACCCAACGGACAGCCGGACCGGGGCAGCGCTCCCAGCACACAGGGGAGCCCCACCCGCCCCCCCCCCGCACAGTCCAAGAGCCGGTTCGGACGCGGGTAAGGGCTGAGGCTGCCCCGGTGTGCCCCCGGTCGTCGGCGCCGTCATCGCCATCGTCGTCTCGATCGGCGGTGCCGCCGACAGGCCGAACTCGCCCGCCTCCCCCGGCACGCCGCTCACCGGCTCCAACAACACCGGCCACCCGCCGGCCGGTGACGTCACTGTCGCGGGCTGCGAGATCAACGCCGCGACGTTCCCCGTCGCGCACCTGGAGATCCGCAACAACACCTCGGAGGCCTCGAAGTACTTCGTCACCGTGGAGTTCACCGACCCCGAACGAGTCGGGGACGCGGACTACGGCCGAACGAGGGCGACCTCGCGGCCGTGGCGCTCCTGCTGCGCGGAGTCCCAGTCGCCGGTGCAGTAGACGGAAAGGTCGCTGATGGCACCGGCGGTCACGTCGGCGCGGAACAGCTCGCGGCAGTACCAGTGGTCGTCGGCGTCGGTCCAGCGTTCCTCGACCTCCAGGACGAACCCGACCGCTGTGGGGTCGCAGCGCCAGCGCGGTACCGTCCCCTTGGCCGGATGGGACCGACGACGTGCCTGGACGACCTCCTCCACGCCAGCGACCTGCAGGCGCCACAGCGGCAGGGTGAAGTCGCAGAACACGTCCGGCCGGAACAGCCCCTCCGGCGGGTCGCCGGTCTCCAGGAACGTGATGAGCTTGTCGGCCAGCTCATGTGCGGTGCTCTCGTTCATGGCCGTGCCTCCTCGTCTCTCCCCCATCCGCCTTGTCTCTTCGCCGGGATTCGTTCACACGCCGGGGGCCGGCCGGCGGGCGCTGCCGACGATCATCGGGCTCTCGACCCTGGGGACCTTCGGCACCTCGCCCCGCAGGACCGACTCGACGGTGAGCGGGGAGGCCTCGATCGCCTCCAGCGTCGCGCGGTTGGGGTGGCAGCCGATCAGCGGGTAGGGGAAGGGCCGCTTGTCCTGCCGGGCGGCGACCTTCGGGTCCGCGGAGCGGACGTGTTCGAGGAACAGCAGCCTCCCGCCCGGCCGCAGGACACGGGCGATCTCCGCCAGTGCGCGCTGCTCCTCGGGGACGCTGCACAAGGCGAAGGTGACCACGGCGGTGTCGAAGGAGGAATCCGGGAAGGGCAGTTGCTCAGCCGAGGCGTCCAGGATCTCGGTAACCCGGCCCGGCCCGCGGGCGTGTGCGCGAAGGCGGCGCCTCATGTGCGGATCGGGTTCGACCAGCACCAGCCGGCCGACCGCGGCCGGGTAGTGCGGCAGGTTGAGTCCGGTACCCGCACCGATCTCGATCGTGGCACCGGCCGCCCGTGCGAGCAGAGTGCGCCGGCGCTCGCGCAGCCCCGCGCGTTCGGCGGGTCCGTTGATGGTGTCGTAGGCGGCTGCGAAGCAGCGTCGGGACAGTTCCCGGAACATGGCCGGCTCCTGGTGTCATCCGTTGTCGCGGAACGGGTCGCCGTCGGGCCTGGCGGCGTAGTAGGTGATCACCCGGTGCGCCTGGAACCCGTGGTGGTGGAGGACCTGGGTGAACGCGGGCGGGCAGTGGAAGGGGTCGGCGGGAGGATTGACGAACCGCGCTTCGACGACGGCGAGGTCACCACTGGCGACCACGTTGACCAGCTGGTAGCCGACGCCGTCCGCCAGATCGCCCTCCAGCAGCAGCGACCGCACCTCGCCGCGACCGCGCAGCTCGGGCCCGTCGGCCACCAGCGCCGTCACGTCGGGCGAGAAGACGGTGGCGAGCGGCCCGGGATCGCCGCGCCGGTTGAACGCCTCGAACGCCTCGTCGAACCGCCGGGCCCACTGACCGGCGGCCTCCCGCGCGGCACTGGTCGTTTGCGCGGCCTCACCGAGCAGCCGCTTCGCCAGGACCGCCCGCAGCTGGTGCAGCCGGCTACGCACGGTGCCCAGCGGCACGCCGGTGATCGCGGCGATCTCCTGGTAGGAGTGCTGCCGGCCGAAGTAGCGCAGCATCGCGGTCACCCGCAGGGGCTCGGGGAGCTCCCCGAGCGCCTGCCACACCCAGTCGCACAGGGCCAGGCGCTCCACGCACTCCTCGGCCGAGGGCACCGGCCGCGCCCGGTCGAGCCGGGCGGTGACGTCCTCGGCCGGCCTCTCGCGAGCCGCGCGCAGCCGCATCAGGCACACGTTGCGCTGGATCCGAGCCAGCCAGCCGCCGAAGGACGCCGGATCGCGCAGTTCGGACAGCCGGCGCAGGGCGATCAGGAACGTGTCCTGCACAGCATCGGCGGCGTCCTGCGGATCACCCAGCAGCGCCAGCGCCTGGCGGTTCAGCCGGGCACGGTAGCCCTCGAGCAGCAGCCCGAGAGCCGCCGTGTCACCCCGCCCGGCTGCCAGCACCAGCTCGGCGCCGCCGGGCCGGGACGCCGCCGGCGCCACAGAAATCGAGGTCATACCTACACGATGCGACGGCGACCCCGGAAGTTCGACCTTCTCCCGAAGTCGGCCGTCACGGGGCCCAGACATCACACGCGGTGACGACACAGTGCCCGCTCGGGCGAGCCGTCAAGGGATGCGTTGACTTCAACTCCGCTTCAACTTCTAGAGTCCCTCCTGGTTGATCGATCGATGAAGGGGAAAACGCTCGTGATTCTCGTGACAGGTGCCACCGGGAACGTCGGAGGTGCTCTGCTGAAGGAACTGCAGGCGTACGGCGCCGGTCCGCTGAGGGGTCTCACCCGCGATGCCGCCCGGGCGGAGTTCCCCGAGGGGGTGGAGGCCGTCGAGGGTGACTTCGCCGAGGCGGCGTCGCTGAGGCCGGCGCTGGAGGGCGTCCGCTCACTGTTCCTGGTGTCACGCCTGGGCCCGGACGCCGACATCATCGACGCCGCCCGGCAGGCGGGCGTGGAGCACGTCACGCTCGTCTCGTCCATCACCGTCCAGACGCACCCGCACCTTGGTCCCGCGGACGAGAACCTGGCTGTGGAGCGGCTGCTCAAGGACAGCGGCATGGCCTGGACGATCCTGCGGCCGACGCAGTTCGCCTCCAACGCCCTGATGTGGGCGGGCCGGATCCGCGAGCGGCAGACGGTCCGCATGCCGTACGCGGACATCGGACTGCCCACGATCCACCCTGCGGACATCGCGTCGGTGGCACGCGTCGCTCTGACCGAGCCCGGCCACCGCGGCCGGACGTACGCGTTGACCGGTCCGGAGCGGGTGTCAGCCCGTCAGCAGGTCGAGTCCATCGCGGAGGTGCTGGGGCGGAAGGTGGATTTCGCAGAGACCGGCCGGGAGGAGACCCGGGCCCGGATGGCCGCCGTCTTCGGCGCCGAGGCCGCAGACGCGGTGCTCGACGTGACGGGCGGAGACGTCAACGAGGCACTGCTGCGGGTGCGCGACACGGTTGCACAGGTCACCGGCTCAGCAGCCAGGCCCTTCCGGCAGTGGGCGTCGGAGAACGCCGCCGCCTTCCGTTGAGCCCCCTCACCCGCCGCATGTCCAGCCGCCGTCCGCGGCTGAGCACGCTTCGGTGTACACGGACGTGTCCTGATCAGGAAGCGTTGTCGAGGGTGCCGTCGAAGTAGTCGGTGAGCTTGGCGACGGCGCGGTCGACGTACTCCTTCCTGTCGTAGAGGTCGACGTGGCTGGCGCCCTCGATCCAGTGCAGCTCCTTCGGGCCGGTGGCGCGCTGGTGCACCTCCACGGCCATCCAGGAGGTCACGGCGCGACTGCCGACGATCTGCAGCACAGGGCGCGGCCCGATCAGGGGGACGGCGTGGAAGGCGTCGAAGAAGGCGAGCTTGTCGACACTGGCCCAGGGCAGCGACTTCGTCGAGCGCTCGTGCTCGCCGCGGGCCGTGCAGTAGTACTCGAAGCCCTCGATGCCGTGCTCGCCGCCGGCGGCCCCGGCCTGCTCGACCGTGTCGGGGAACAGCTGGAAGACCTGGACGCCCTCGCCGCGCGCCTCGGCACTGCGGGCCGCGCCCGCAGCGGCGAGCAGGCCCTGGAAGACCGCCGGGTCCTGGGTCCCGTCGGGGCCGAGACGGAACTGGCGCGCCACGTCGACACCGCTGACGGTGGCCACCGCCTTCACCCGGTGGTCCCCGGCCGTGGCGGCCAGGGAATAGCCACCCGAGGCGCAGATGCCCAGCAGGCCGATGCGGTCGGGGTCCACCTCGGCACGCGTGGTCAGGTAGGAGACGGCCGCCTTGAAGTCCTCCACACGCTGGGCCGGGTCCTCCAGACCGCGCGGCGCACCACCGGACTCGCCCTGGAAGGCGGCGTCGAAGGCCAGGGTGACGAAGCCACGCTCCGCCATCCGCTGCGCGTACAGCCCCGAGGTCTGCTCCTTCACGGCGGTACCCGGGTGGCCCACCACCAGCGCCGGCCACGGGCCCCGCGCCGCCGTGTCCGGGAGGTAGAGATGGGCGGCGATCGAAATGCCTGCGCTCTGGAAGGTCACGCTGCTGCGGTTCATGGATGTTCTCCTGGTGAAAGGTTCGGGATCCGGTGTTCCGGTTCGTCCTGAGAAATTTCTACCTGCGGCGGAAGACGGGCGGGAGAGCCAGGTTCTTGCCGGGGAAGGATCCCTCCCCCTCTCCCCCGCCGGACGCACAGGGCCCGGCAGGTTGACCGCCCCTCGGGCGGTCAACCCCACTGTGCCCGCCGGAAGGAGGCACCACATCCGTCAAATGACGACAGGCCGGCACCTCAGTCGGCGCCCGGGTCGCCGGCCGCGCGACATCTCCTTCGCTCGTCCGCCGAAGGACTGCGCCCTGACCGGGAAGGAACCTGCCCCCTCACACGTGTGCATTCCCCGGACATACTGGAAGGCATGAACCCACGGTCCGACACGAGCGAACTCAGTTCCTTCCTCCGCGCCCGCCGGGGTCAGCTGACCGCGCAGGAGTGCGGGCTGCCGGCCTCGGGCTCCCCCCGCAGGGTGCCCGGGCTGCGCAGGGAGGAGGTCGCCCTGCTCGCCTCGATCAGCGTCGACTACTACACCCGGCTTGAACAGGGCCGGGTCCAGGCCTCGGCATCCGTCCTGGTGCCCCTCGCACGCGCGCTGCGCCTCGACGAGGACCAGCAGAAGTACCTCTACGAACTCGCGGGCAAGGCCGACGCCCGGCCCCGCCGCCGCAAGTCCGGGCAGCAGGTGCGCCCCGCTGTGGAACGCCTGCTCGAACAGCTCGGCCAGACTCCTGCCCTGGTCCTGGGCAAGCGGCTGGACGTCCTGGCGTGGAACCCGGCGGCCGCCGCCCTCATCACCGACTTCGCGGGGCTTCCCGCCGCCCGACGCAACTACGTCCGCCTGATGTTCACCGACCCGGCGTTCCGGGCCATGCACCTGGACTGGACGCACGACGCCCGCGACACCGTGGCCGCCCTGCGGATGGCGGCGGCGACCGACCCGGCCGACCCCGAGCTCGCCCGCCTGGTCGGTGAACTGTCCGTGCAGGACCCCGACTTCCGAGTCTGGTGGGCGGAGCAGCGGGTGCTCGGCGCCGGCAGCGGAACCAAGCGCTACCGGCACCCGCTCGTGGGGGACCTCACGCTCGACTGCGACACCTGGGACAGCCCCGACGGCTCGGGCCAGCGCCTCATGGTCCTCACCGCGGACCCCGGCGGCCCCTCGCACGACGCCCTGCGCATCCTCGCCTCATGGACGGCGGACCACCCCGGGTCCAGGGCGGCTGCCACGGACGGAGACAGCCGGTGACGGCCTGGACGGAGGGTGAACTGCTGCTGCTCGACGGTGCCCACTCGCTCGTGCTGAGCGTGGGGGACGGCACTCACCCCGGCGTCGAGGTCGGCATGGTCGTCGTACGCGGCGACCTCCACGTCCGTGCCGCACGGGGAACGACCTCGCGCTGGTACCGGGCGGCACAGGAGCACGGCCACGGACGCGTCCGGGTGGGAGACCGCGACTGGGACGTCCTGGTGGAAACGGGCGGCGACCGGCCGGCCGGGGCGGTCGATGCCGCCTACCGGGCCAAGTACGGCGCCAGTGCCGCGCTGCTGGCCGCCCCTCGGTCACAGGCGGCGACGCTGCGGATCAGGCCCGCCCATCCGGGGCCGATGCGGCTCGCCGAGGACTGAACGGCGCATGGCCGACCGCCCTGTTCCGCGAAGGGCGGCCACGACCGGGCCGACTCGGCCTCAGCGACGGTCGGACCGGGCGGGGGCGGGTCGGCCGGGCAGCCGCGCGGTTCCTCGACCCCGCCTGCAGCGGCAACCCTCCGCGCCCGAAACGTCGACCTCCCCGCGAGAACTCCGCGACCTTCAGGTCCACATCCGTGCCGGACAGCGGACACCCGAGTGGAAGGCCGCTGCGCGGTCCGCTCCGGAGCGGAGAGCGCCACCTACGAGTTCGCTCACGGACCCGGCATGCGCCGCTTCCGCCACCGCGTCGTCGCCGACGACGGTTCCCTGAATTCGGTGCGCAGCCTACCGCCGAGGGCCTGCGGTCGGCTGCGCACCTGCGGGACGGGAGCGGTTCCCGGCCCCCGACGGTTCAGAACCTCCCGGTCCAGTCGCCTTCGTGCTTCCACAGGGGGGCGCCTTGGATTCGGGTCAGGATGTCGTTCGCCAGGCCGTAGGAACCCGTGATGACGTCGGCGAGGAACTCCGTCGTCGTGGCGTCGACGACGTCCCACTTGAAATCGTCCTGGATCCACACCACCACTGGCCATGCCTCCGGGTCCTCGCCCACCATGTGCCAGAAGCAGTAGTCGCCTTTGCTGTTGTTCGCCCAGGCGAGGAGGCCGCCGGGAGCAGGGTGGACCTCGAAAGGAATGTCCTCCTCCTTGTCCTCGTAGGCAAGCAGGATGTCTTCCTCCGCGAACCTGCTCGCCCGCACGAACTTCTCGAAACCGTGCGGGTCGAACTGGATCGACGGGCTCCACACCAGAAGGTCGTTGCAGATCCGGACGGACCCGTAACGGTCGACGAAGGCGCGGTAGTCCTGCGGCAGGACGATTCCGGTCTCTGCGGCAGAACGGTCCCAGGGGGGAGGTACGACCACCCGGTCGGGTTCACCGAGGACCTCCTCAAGCCTCTGCATCGATGCGCTCATGACCACTCCTCACGGGTTTCCGTCCCACAGATCCACACGCGTCTTCTGCTCGTCCAGCGCATGGTTCCACACAAACGTGTGCTCGTTCATCCCCAAGGCCCCGTTGTCATAGGTTCCGACGGCCGTCATCCACACGCCCATGGGTATGGTGTCGCTCTGCTTCGCGTAGACCGGGTCGACCACCTCGTGCACGGCCTGCCCGGCCTTCATCGCATCACCCACCACGAATTCGAATTCCCGCATGCTGTCCGTGGGACCCGCGTTCATCGTCCGCTGGAAGCACGGCACGAGGTTGCGGGCGGCGTCCGGCCCGTCGCCGGCACCGCCGTGCTCCCGTGCGATCAGATGGCACCTGGCGATCGGGTTCCGGGGGAAGTCGAATTTGCCCGCGTATGCCAGGGCGTCGTTGTAGCCCGGTGGATCGACCTCGGCCGTGCTCCCACGCGTTCCGCTCGGGTCTCCGGTGAGGCAGGCCTCAGCCGCGGTCGCATGCTGTGAGGGCGCTTCGAGCTGACCGTAGAGGATCCAGCCGGTACTCCCGTCGGTCACCGAGCCCGGAGGCCTGGCGGCGCGGCAGCTGACCGGGTTTCCGTTCGCGTTGAGAGGGCCCGGCACCCTGCCCAGGGCAAGCTCGGGCGAGAGAACGCCGACCGGGATGTACCCGGTGTCCGCACCGTTGAACGCCAGGCCGGAGAGGAGGTTCACCGCCGTCCCCAGGAGGGTCGAGCCGTTCTGCTGGCCGCTCATCGTGCCGGCTGCCGCACTGCCGCCGTCGCTGTGCGGGTTGCCGGTGCCGGGCTTGTCCTTCGTCGGGTCGTGCTTGGGCTTCTCGACCGGCTTCTGGGTGTCGCAGCTGTGGGAGCTGAAGGGGTTCGCGAGAGCCGCGAAGCCCCAGCCCAGGGTGCTCGCCCAGCTGCCCAGGCCGTAGAGGGATGCTCCACCCAATCCGCCGGCGACGAAGTACCGGTAGTCCACCCCGTAGCCACCCGAGCCTGAGTAGCCGTAGTTGTAGTGGGTGAGGTTGTACATCTGGTACTGGTACAGCCAGTCCGGCTGGGTGTAGGCGGCCCGAGTGTAGTCGTCGGGATCGGCACGGTGCTTGGAGGGGGCGAAGTACGGCGTCGGTGCGGGGTTCGCGATGCCGGGGCCGCTCGGGCCCTTGGGGGGCTTGCCTCCCTTGAGGGGTGCGATCGGGGGCACGCAGATGCTGTGGCCGCTGGGGTCGGCGTAGTCGAGTGGGTCGTCGCTGCCGTAGGCGTAGCGGTTGGCGGACACGGCGCTGTCGGCGGTGGTGTCGAGAGTGTCACGGCTGGTGAATCCGGCGGTGGCGGGGTCGTACCAGCGGCTGGCGGTACTGACCTGGCCGCTGGTGCTGTCGGTCCAGCCGCCCTGGTAGCCGAGGTTGTGGCCGGCGCCGGTGGTGGCGGTGGGCCTGCCCCACGGGTCGTAGCTGCTGGAACCGCTCAGGGTGGTGCTGCCCGCGGTGAACGTTCCGATGAGGTCGCCGTGGCGGTCCGTGAGGGCGAGCGCGGAGCCGGCCTGGGTGCCGATGGCGCTCAGGGTACCGCCGGGGGTACGGGTGTACTTCTCGGTGCCGTCGGAGACCGGGGTGGCGGAGGTGGTGTCGTAGGTGAGGGTGTGCCCGGTCGTGCTGCTGAGGCGGCCGAGGGCGTCGTACGTGTAGGACTGGCCCGACCGGCCGGCGAGTTGGTCGAAGGCGTCGTAGGTCGCCTGCGTGGTGGTGCCGCCCGAGGTGGAGGTGGCGCGGGTGCCCCGGGCCGTGTAGGTGTAGTTGGCGCCGGTGGTGGTGCCGACGAGCTGGTTGCGCTGGTTGTACGTCGCGGTTGCGGTGCCGTCGGCCGTGAGGTTGCCGTTGCCGTCGTAGCCGTAGGCGGTGGCCCCGGTTCCGTTGTTCCAGTTGCTGAGGCGGCCGGCCTGGTCGTAGTCGTAGGTGTGGGTGGTGCCGTTGGTGGTCTTGGTCTTGAGCCGGCCGGACGGGAGGTAGGTGTAGCCGAGGGAGGAGACGGTGGTGCCGGTCGACGTCTTGATCACGTCTGAGGTCAGGTTGTCCTGGTCGTCGTAGGCGTAGGTCCGGGTGCTGCCGGCGCCGTACTGGGCGGTGCCGACCTGTCCGCGGGGTGTGTAGGTGTAGGTGGTGGTCTGGCCGGTCAGGGGGTCTGCCAGGGTCTTGAGGTGCCCTGCGGCGTCGTAGGTGAAGCCGGTGGTTCCGGAGGAGTCGGTGCGGGCGGTGAGCTGCCCGTCGGCGTTGTAGCCGTAGGTGCTGTTGCCCATGGGGCCGTTGGCGGAGGCGGTGAGGCCCCGGTCGTCGTAGGCGTACGTCTGGGTTCCGCCGGGCGCCGAGAGCGAGGTGAGACGGCCGTCGAGGTCGTAGCCGAACGTCCGGGTCGGTGTGGGGGCCTCGCCGCCCGAGCCGGACTGGGTGACGAGGTTGCCGGCAGGGTTGTAGGCGTTGAGGACGGACACGCCGCCCGGCTCGGTGAGGGAGACCGCCCGGGCGAGCTGGTCGTACCCGGTGGTGTAGGTGCGGTCCGCGAGGTTGGGGTAGGCGGAGGTGGCGGGCTCGACGGTCGACTCGGGCAGGCCGAGGCTGTTGTAGGTGGTGTAGGTGGTGTTCGCGTTGCCGTCGGTCTGGGCGGTCCGGCGTCCGGCGGCGTCGTAGCCGTACGAGGTCGTGATGGTCTTGCCCGTGCCCACCGGTTCGACGTGCCGGACGAGGCGGTCGAGGGCGTCGTAGACCGCAGTCGTGGTGTTGCCGTCCGCGTCGGTGCTGGACACCGGGTGATCTGCCGGGTCGTAGGCGACGCTGGAGGTCGCCAGCGTGCTGCCCGTGGGCGAGAGCTGGGTGAACGCGGTGGTCCTGCCCGCCCGGTCGTAGGTGAACGATGTGCTGGGGCCGGTGCTGCCCTGCTGGCTGCCCGGCCGGGTGACCCGGCTGGGCTGGCCGGCGAGGTTGTAGGTGGTCGTGGTGGTGTTGTGCAGCGGGTCGCTGCTGCTCGTGGTCTCTCCGGCAGCGTTGAACGTCGCGGTGGAGACACCGCCGCCGGGCACGATGGTGCTGGTGAGGTTCCCGGCGTCGTCGTAGCCGAAGGACGTCGTGTACGCCGCGGTGGCCTGGCCGGCGGTGCGTACCAGTTCCGTGCTGGTGACGGGTCGGCCGAGGTCGTCGTAGGTCTGTTGGGTCTGGGCACCGGTGGGATCGGTGGCCGTCAACTGCTCGCGGTCGAGGTCGTAGCCGAAGAAGGACTTCGGGGTGGTGCCGTCGACAGCGGGTGCGTCGACCTCGACGAGGTTGCCGAGCTGGTCGTAGACGTTGGTGGTGAGCTGGTTCTTGGCGTCGTGGACGGTCTTGACGCGGCCGAGGGCGTCGTAGTCGACCTGGGTGACCGGGGTGACGGACGTGCTCTGGCCGGGTGCGGTGTAGGCGCTCCGGGCGGTGGAGTGGTGCTCGCCGCCGGCGTCGAAGGTGTGGGTGAGGGTGGTGATGTTGCCGGTCGGGTCCTGGGTGGAGGTCGGCTCGTCGTGGACGTTGTAGCCGGTGCGGCTGATCGCGCGGGCGTTCGGGAGCGTGACGGGCTGTCCGGTCGAGGTGTTGAAGACCGTGGTGTCAGCGGGCGGGGCGGTCGTGACGGTCAGGCGGCCGAGCTCGTCGTGGGTGAACGTCGTGGTGTGTGCGGCCGGGTCGGCGCCGGCGACGTTGCCGAGCGGGCTCACGCTGGTGAGCGGCAGGCCGCGCTGGTCGTAGGTGTTCTTGGTGATGCTGTCGGCGGGCTGGTTCCTGAGGGTCTCGGTGAGGACCTGGCCCGCGGAGTTGTACGTGTAGTCCGTCTCCCGGCTCTCCGCTCCGGCCGTCAGGACGCTGCTGAGGGTGTTGCCTGATGCGTCGTAGCTGTAGGTCCGCTTCCGGTTGAGGCCGCCCGGGTCGAGCGTGGTGCTGGTCCGGCGTCCGGCCGCGTCGTAGGCGGTCACCGCGGTGGTCCTGCCGCTGTTGGTGGTCTGCTGGGTGAGGTTCCCGGCGGCGTCGTAGGTGTTGAGCTGCAGGACGACGTTGCGCTGGGTCCCGTCGGGGTTGTGGAACCCGTCGAGGTCGACCTCGGCGACGGTGTTGTCGTCGTTGTAGTAGGTGTGGGTGGTCCGGCCCATCGCGTCGGTGACGGTGGCCAGGCGCCCGGCCGGGTCGTAGGCCCGGGATTCGAGGAGCTGGGAGCGCGACGGGACCGGACCGGTCGGGCTGCCGGTGTAGTTGCCGATCGCGGTGCGCAGCAGGTGCCCGGTCGGGTCCCAGGTGTAGGTCCACCTGGTGCCGGCCGGGTCGGTCCTGACGCTGAGGCGGCCGTAGCTGTCGTAGGTGTAGGAGGTGGCGCGGCCGGCCGGATCGACGGTCTTGGAGACCAGGCTGTTGGTGGTGTTGTAGGTGGTGGTGGTGGTGCGGGTGGCGTCGCCGCCAGTGGTGTCGGCGACGGCTTGGCTGACCGGGTTGCCGTCCGTGTCGTAGTCGAGGGTGGTCCGGCGGGTGTGGACGGTGCCGGTCACGGCGTCGGTGGTGGCCGGGTCGGTGCGCGTCCGGAGGTTCCCCTGGCCGTCCCACGTGGAGGTGGTGGTGACGGCCGCCTTGGCACAGTCGGCGCAGGTGTCGGTCTGGGAGGTGACGCGTCCAAGGTTGTCGTACGCGTAGGTCGTGACGAGACCGGTGGGGCCGGTGACACTGGCCAGGTTCCCGAGCCTGTCGTAGGCGTACCGGGTGGTCTGCCCGCCGAAGGCGGTGCTGGTGGCGGTGAGGGCGGTGGGCTGGGTGCCGGTGGAGCCCACGGCTGCCTCGGTGCCGGTGGTGTAGGTGCTGGTGGCGGTGCGCCCGTTGGGGAAGTCGGCGGTCGCGGGCAGTGTGGTGGTCAGCGGGTCGCCGACCGCGTTGTAGGTGTACCGGGAGGTGTAGGTGCCGTCGCCGGCGTCGCCCGAACGGGCGTCGCCGGCGCTGGTGCGGTGGTCGTTCGCCGGGTTGAACGGGTTGATCGGGTCGAAGTAGTACTCGGCGTAGCCGGTGTGGCAGTCGGCCGCGGTGGTGCAGGTGGTGCTGGAGACGACGTTGCCGCGCTCGTCGTAGCCGGTGGTGGTGGTGTGCCCGTCGGGGTCGGTGACGCTGTGCAGGTAGCCGTGGGTGTCGTAGCTGTAGCGGGTGGTGGCGCCCATCAGGTCGGCGGTGCTGGTGAGGCGGCCGGTGACGGTGTCGCGGCGCCAGTTCATGACGTAGCCGCCGGGGCCGGTGGCGGAGGAGTAGGTGCTCTTGGTGGGGGTGGCGCTGGTGCCCATGGCCTTGTAGTGGGCGTTGACGGTGTCGGCGTCGAGGCGGTCGGGGTAGAAGGCGACGCCGGCGATGGAGCCGGTGAAGCGGCCGTCGGGGCTGGTCGGCGGGTTGGGCCAGCCGGCGTCGGCCGTACCCGCACCGACGTACACGTAGGGGGCGCCGTTGTAGTAGATCTGCCGAGCAGTGGTGCTGACGGCACTCTGCGCGCCGTCGAGGTACAGGGCCTGTCCGTTGTCGTCGCCCGCGATGACGGCGTGGTGCCAGGCGTTGTCGGTGACGCTCTTGGCCGAGACGAGGGCGTTGGCGGCGTCACCGGTCCACAGGGCGCCGTAGAGCCTGCCGTCGCTGCCGACGTACAGGGCCGGGTTCCAGCGGTCCTTGCCGCCGGTGTGGGCGGCGCCGAGGGGGAAGGTCTGGTAGCCGTAGAGGACGCCGGCCTTGGTGGTCCTGAACCACAGCTCGATGCTGTTGGGGCCCTTCACCGGCGCTGCGGTACCGGGGAGCTGGAGCGAGGAGGTGGTGCCGTTGAAGGTGGCGGCGGTGCCGTCCCAGGCGCCGGCCGGCCCGGCGGTGTTGAGGGTGACGTTGGTGTAGGTGCCGTGCTCCTGGTTGGGCAGGGCGGCGCCGAGCTGGTCCTGCGCGACGGTCGCGCCGGCAGGCTCGTCGAGTCGCCAGTACCCGGAGGGGTTGGCCAGGATGATCTGGGCGCGGAGGTTCGCGGACTGCGAGACGGCCTGGGCGGGCGTGCCGGTGGCCGCGGTCCAGTGGGCGGCGACGACGGACGCGGACAGCGAGGTCGGGAAGTACGCGAAGTCGGCGATGGAGCCGTTGAAGTGGCCGCTGGTGTCGGTGGGAGCGGCGGGTGAGGCCGCGGTGACCGTACCGGCGCCGAGGTAGTTGTAGGTGTCGCCGGCGTAGCCGGGGGTGCCGGTGATGGGCTGGCCGCTCGGGGCGCCGTCGACGTAGAGCTGCTGGGTGATGGTGCTGCCGGTGTAGCCGGCCACGAGGGTGGCCATGTGCCAGGTGTTGTCGTTGACGGTCCTGTCGGAGACGGCGGTGTTCGCCGCTGTGCCGGTCCATACCTGGCCGTGCAGTTTGCCGTCGGTGCCGACGTACAGGACGGGGTTCGACTTGTCGGCGGCGGTGGGTGTGGTGCCGAGCGCGAAGGACTGGTGGCTGTAGAGGACGCCTGCGGTGGCGGTCTTGAACCAGACCTCGACGGCGGCGGTGTTGCCGATCCGCGGTGCGGCGGTGTCGGGGAGCTGGACGGCCGAGGTGGTGCCGTTGAACGTGGCGGCGGTGGTCCCGCCGGTGGCGTAGGGGCCGGGGGTGCCGAGGGTGACGTTGCGGTAGGTGCCCTGGTTCTGGGCGAGGGCCGCTGAGGAGAGCCGCTCGGTGGCCTGGTTTCCGGTGGCGTCGCCGAAGGGCCAGTAACCGGTGGGGTGGGCGTCGATGACGGCCGCGTCGTGGGCGGCTGCGCCGACGGTGGTGGCCTGGGTGTAGAGGTCGCTGACGGTGGTGGTGTACGCGAAGCCGTGGTCGAACGCCATGACGTCGGCGATCTGGCCCTTGAAGTGGCCGTCCGCGGTGGCCGGCGCGGCGGGCCAGCCGGAGCTGACCGTGCCGGCACCGACGTACACGTGGGCCTGGCCGTTCGGTGTGATCGCGGCGTTGAGCGGACCGGCGGCGGTGGCGCCGTCCAGGTAGAGGGTCTGGGAGGTGGGGGTGTCGGCGGCGAGGATCGCGAGGTGCCAGGCGCCGTCCGTGACGTTCTTCGTCGAGGCGAGGGTGGCGGCGGCGGAGCCGGTCCAGAACTGGCCGTGCAGCTTGTTGTCGGTGCCGACGTACAGGGCCGGGTTCCAGTCGTCTGCCGAGGTCGGGGCGGCGCCGATGGGGAAGGACTGGTAGCTGATCAGCACGCCGGGTGACGTCGTCCTGAACCACACGCCGAGTGCGCCGGGGCCGGACGTCGGGGCGTAGGCGGCGGGTAGCTCGGCCCACGAGGTGGCACCGTCGAACGTCGCGGCGCCGGCCGAGCCGGCCATGGGCCCGGTCGCGCCCAGGGCGACGTTGGAGTACGTGCCGTTGTTGGGCTGCGTTCGCGGCACCGTGATCATGTTGGTGGCCTGGCTGGCGGCGCCCTCGGCGAGCCGCCAGTAGCCGGCGGGCCGGGAACCGAGCACGGCACTGCGGTACGCCTGTTCGGAGCCCGACACGGACGGCGTGTTGAGCGTCCACACACCGCCGTTGGCGTCCGTCACCTGGGAGGCCCGGTCGTTGACGGTGTCGTAGACGACGGCCAGCTTCGTCTTGCCCGAGGGCAGGGCGAGCTTGGTCAGCTCCGCCGAGGGGTTGCGGGCCGCCGTCCACTGGGCAGCCACGGCCGGGGCTCCGAGCGGGTGCTGGTAGAGCGCGACCTCGGCGATCTGCCCGGAGAAGTGGTTGTTGCCGTCCGCCGCCGCGGTGGGCGGCACGGGCCACGGGATGCCCCGGGTGTAGCCGGCGCCCACGTAGGTGAAGTCGGTGTCGAGGTAGTCGATCGACCCGGCGAGCGTGCCGACCTTCTGGTTGTCCAGGTAGAGGGTCTGCGTGTCGCCGGCCCCGGACAGCAGCGCGAAGTGCCAGGCGCCGTCGGTGACGGTGCCCGTCGTGGTGATCGGGTTGAAGCCGATCGACTGGCCGTAGAACTCGCCGCGCAGCTTGCCGTCGGTCCCGATGTACAGCGGGGAGGAGGCGTGCGACGGCGTTCCCGCGAGCGCGGTGTTCTGGTAGCCCACCAGGACGCCGGGCGCGGTGGTCCTGAACCACAGGCCGACCGCCACATAGCTGTTCTTGAAGGAGCCGTTGGGCAGCGTCACCGAGGACGTGCTGCCGTCGAACGACGCGGCCTTCGTGGCCGAGCCCGCGAGCGGCCCGTTCGCCGAGCCCAGGCCGACGCCGACGTAGGTGCCCTTGTCCACGGCCTGGTTCTCGATCACCTCGCTCGCGGCCGTGGTGCCGGAGGCCTCACCCAGCCGCCAGTACGAGGAGGGGCCGGCGTCCAGAACGGTGGAGCGCAGGTGCGAACCGGCCGTGTAGGTGTACGCGGTGCACGGGCGGACGGTGTTGCCGCCGGCCGGGGGCGTGCAGACCGAGGCGAGCTGGTCGAGGTTGGCCGTGTCGTAGGTGTACGTCCACGTCTGCGCGGTGTTCCAGTCCGTGCCGACGGCGGGGTCGGTGTACACGCTCGCGGCGTGGCGCCCGTCGGCCGTCCAGGTCAGGTGCAGTGCCCGGCCCGAGGCCTCGTCCGTGACGGTGTCGAGCTTTGCGCCCGTGTAGTGCAGTACCTGGCTGTGCTGCTGACGGTCCGTGATCCGGGACAGCAGGTAGCCGCTGCCCGCCTGCTGGTTGAACCGGTACACCGTGCCCGTCTTGTCGGCCAGGACCCAGCCCCCGGCCGCGTCGGTGGCCAGGGTCTCGTACTCACCGGCCGGCGAGGTGTAGAGCGCCATGCCGGTCGTCGTCCGGGACGGCCCGCTCCAGGCACTGCCGCTGTGGTAGAGGTACGGCACCCCGGTCGCCCTGTCGACGGCGAGGATGTCGGTGCCGGCGTCGCCCGCCAGCCCGTTGACCGTGGCGAGGTCGCGCATGGTGGTCCAGCCGGTGCCGATCTGCACCGGCGCCGCCAGGCTCGACGTCCCGAGAGTCGCGTTCCCGGTGCCCGGGTACTCCAGCAGTTGGCCGGTACCGGCCTGGATCCCGACGACGTCACCCTTGCCGTCGTGGTTGAAGTCGCCTCCGACCAGCTCCGTGACGCCGTTCCAGCCGAAGCCGAGACTCGTCGACGGCCCGGTGGTGCCGTCCGCGGCGATCGGGTAGGCGTACAGGTAGCCGCTGGACTTCTCGACCGCCAGCAGGTCCTTGCGCCCGTCTGCGGCCAGCGGCGACGTCACCGCCAGTCCGGTCATGCCGTTCCAGCCGAACGCGCCGACCGTGACCGGCTCGCCGAACCCGCCGCCGGCCTTGCCCGGGTACATGCGCAGGCTGCCGTCGCTGTTGACCACGGCGTAGAGGTCTCCGACGCCGTCGCCGTTGACGTCCGCGCCGGTGATCTGCGAGACACCGTTCCAGCCCTCGCCCAGCAGCCTGCGTTCGGCCTGGGAGTAGCCCGGTCCGGGGAACAGCCACAGCTTGCTGGTACTGGTGTCCACGGCCACGGCGTCGCCGATGCCGTCCCCGGTCTGGTCGCCCACCCCGGCGAGCTGGCCGAGCTGGAAGTCGTTGCGGCCGAACCGCTCGGTGCGGCCGCTGGCCGTCGTCACCACGACCGACCCGCTGGAGTCGCCGTCCGGCACGATGCCCATGTCGTACAGGGAGGACCAGCCCGACCCGAACAGGGTCGAGGTCCGCGGGTCGAGCGAGTTGTACGAGCGGGTGACGTTGAGCGCGGGGCCGACCGCCTTCACCGACGCGTCGGTGGCCGCGGTCGTGTAGTTGCCGACCTGTGCGTCGAACGACCGGCTTGCGCCGTCGCCGGCGGAGCCGCCCAGGCGGGAGGTGATCAGGGGCTGTTGGACGGCCGTCTGGAGCGGGACCGGGTTGGACCAGGCGCTGGACGCCTGCCCGTCGAAGACCCGCACCGTCCACGTGTAGGACTCGTTCCAGGCCAGATGGCCGGCGGGGACGGCGTAGGACTGGTTGGCGACCCATCCGGAGTCGCTGAGCAGGGTGGCGCCGTCGTAGACCTGGAACTGGTACTGGAGGCCGCTGCCCGGGTAGTTGTCACCGTCGTGCCCGGCGGCGTAGAGCTGCGGGGAGAGCGTGCCCACGACGGTGTTCCCGAGGGGCTCGACGGTGTCGATCTGCGGGGGCACGTTCTGTGCGCTGACCCAGGTGCAGTTGTGGTACGGCACCTGGTAGGAGTCGTGGAGCGAGGCCGCGCCATTCACGTAGCCGTCCCAGCAGAGGATGTAGGAGCGGCCGTTGGGCAGCGCCGGGATCACGCCGTTGACGGTCACGCTCTCACCGGTCTTGACCAGGCCGGAGACGCCCGTCAACGGTGCGGCGCCGACCGACTGCTCGACCCAGTTGCCGTCGTAGATGCGGGCCTTGACCTGCATGCTGGTGGAGTTCCACCAGTTGGCGCCCAGGTTCTTCAGCGTCACCTGCTGCGAGCCGGAGGCCGTGGAGGTCGGCGGCGTGTAGGAGCCGTTGGTGGTGTAGTCGGCCGCCCAGTCGCTGTAGGTGACCGCCAGGTAGGGCGGGTAGCCGGTGTTGACGCTGTCGAACTTCTTCCACGCGTTGGAGTCGGTGGTGGAGGCGGTGACGGCGAGGCCGTAGTTCGCACCGCCGTTGGCCCAGCTGGTGACCAGCTGGGATCCGGGCGAGGTCGGGTCGCCGCCGATCGGGATCGTCTCCCACTGGACGCCGTTCGAGCAGGTGTCGCCGCCGTAGAAGGACGCCTCGCCGAGCTGCTGACCGATGGTCACGCCCGGGTAGGTCGAGATACTGCCCGGGTTCCAGGCACTGTTGATCTGCTTGATGTAGACCGAGTGCCCCTTGCACTCGTACGAGTGCGTGACGGCCATGTGCACGGACGCGGAGATCACGTAGTTGAGGCCGACCCGGCCCGCCACCGCTGGGAAGTACAGGTAGCTGTTGGCGATCTGGCCGCCGCCGTTGTAGGTCCCGACCTTGAGCACCGAGTCGCTGGAGAAGTTCGCGTTGACGCCGGTCATCACGTAGGTCGACTGGCCGACGTTCACGTTCGTCGAGGTCGTCGGGTCCACCCGGACCGGGTAGGTGCGGGAGGCGTCGTGCAGCCAGGCGGCATCGAGGTCCATCTGCAGCGCGGGGCGGCCGCCGGCCTCGACGAGGGAGTAGTGGACACCGCCGGACTTCGCGCCCTCACCGGACGCCGGGTCCTTGGCGGCGTCCTCCATGAAGCCCTGGGGGATCGTCAGCCTGATGGCACCCGCACTGTCGGTGAACCGGACCTCGCCGCTCGTGCCGAGGGACGCGTCGAGGCCGGTCAGGCTGAGCGGGAAAACCCAGCTGGTCGGCGCGGACGCGTCGCGCAGGACCAACGACTCCTTGATGCCCTGCGCCAGGGCGTTGTAGACGACATCGGTGGCCGGTCCGGCAAGCGGGTAGGTGACCGTGTCCCCCTTCGCCTGCGCCACGGCCGGCGCCGCACCCGCCAGGGAGTAGGCGACCCGGTGGGTCGCGTCGATCTCCAGGGCGATCAGGTCGCCGGCGTCCGCGCGGGGCGCGAACGACGCGCCGATGCTGTTGGCGGTCTCGCGCAGCCGCCCGTCGGCACCGACGGCGAGGTCGGTGTCGATGTCGGCCCAGGAGCCGTCGGACTCCTTGAAGTGCACAGGCCGGGAGTAGACGCGCTGTGTCTTGGTCCCGTCAGGGTTGACGAAGACAGAACTGACCTCCGTGCGCTCGGCGGGCAGCTCGACCCCCTCGGTCACGGGACCGGGTATGCCGGTGGCGGAGGAGGCGTCCGGCGCACCCCCGGCTTCACCGGCGCGAGGTGCCGGCAGTGAGGACGCGGGCGGCTGGGCGGCCTGGCCCTGGCGGGGAGTTGCGCCCGTCGAGGCCACTCCGGCGCCCGGTCCGCGCACCTCCTGCGCGAGAGGCAGTTCGCCGGAGCCGGGGCGGTGTGCGTCGCCCTGCTTTCCGGCTCCCTTGGCCCGGGTCGCGTCGGCACCGACGGCTCCGCCCCGGCCGTCGGGGGACCCGGCGCGCTGCTGCGGTACCTCGGGATCGGCGAGGTGCCGGGGTGCCTTGGTCACAGCGAAGGCCATGGCGTCCTGCGTACCGAGCGAGACCACCAGCATCAGCGCGGCGAGGACGGCGGCCGCGACCGACGGCCTGCGCAGCGACGGCCACCGCCGGGACCGGGACATTCGAACAGCCGTGACCAGGCATGACGAAACACGGAACCAGACGCGACGCACTTGCCGTCCCCCACCCGAAGCAGTCGCACCACCCCTGCGGCGATCGACAGCGAATGAATATCTCCTGAGAAACGCCGGTGTACAGCCCCCTCCCGCATCCCCCACGGCTGAAATCTGGTGATCAAAAACTAGATGTCCGGACACGGCTGCTCGCAAATTTTGCCCGTTCTTTCCCATCCCGGGCCCTTGGAGGGATCGGTCCCGGGGCGCAGGAGGAGCACCGCCCGGTGGCCTGTACGCTCGGCGGGCCGATTCGGCCACCGGTGTGCGCTCCGGACCGGCCGATCCAGTTCGTAGGAGGACAGGGCGACATGAGTGCTCCACCGAAGGCCCCCCGGCCCTGGCCCGTAGCCGTCGCGCTGGCCGCCGTCCTCGTCGGATTCGCGCCCACCGCGGCACAGGCCACCGAGACCGTGCGATCCGCGGAGTGGCCGCTCGACGCGGATCACTTCGACGCGGAGAAGATCTGGGTCGTCACCAAGGGCGAGGGCGTGACGGTCGCCGTGGTGGACAGCGGGGTCGCCGCATCCCATCCCGATCTCGCGGGCCAGGTCGGTCCCGGCAGCAGCCTTCTCGGCGACGACGGCGACGGCCGCGCCGACACCTCCCCGGAGTCCCACGGCACCGCCGTCGCCGGCATCATCGCGGCATCCGGCGGCCCGGACCACACAGGCATGACCGGGCTCGCGCCGGCTGCGCGCATCCTCCCCGTCCGGGTCAGCACGGGTGAGGCGGTGACGCCGTCCCTGCTGGCCCGCGGCATCACCTGGGCGGTCGACCACGGCGCCCAGGTGATCAACGTGTCGATGGGGACGCCCCAGCCGGACGCCCTGCTGCACCAGGCAGTCCTGTACGCGATCCGGAAGGACGTGGTCGTCGTCGCCTCCGCCGGGAACAGCGGGAACACCGACAACCTCCCGCAGTACCCGGCGGCCTATCCCGGCGTCGTCTCCGTGGCCGGTACGAATCGTGACGGCACGTCCTGGGCCAAGGGCCAGTCGGGCCGGGGAATCGTCCTGGCCGCACCCGCAGCGGATGTCTACTCCACCAACGACCAGGATGCCTACGTCAACGCCGACGGGACGAGTTACTCCGCCGCCTACGTGTCGGCCGCTGCCGCGCTCGTCCGTTCCCGTTTCCCCGCCCTGACCGCCGGTCAGGTGATCCGGCGCCTGACGGACACCGCCGCCCACCACCACGCGACGCCCGACGCCCGCTCGGGCTACGGAACGGTCGACCCCCTCCGGGCTCTGACCGATCCGGCCCCGGCCGCCGCCGACCGCGACAATCCGCTCCTCGCCGTACCGGCAGCCGGAGGCTCCGCCTCCCGCTGGTCCTCGCTCCTCCCGTGGACAATCACCGTCTGCGCGGCGGCCGCCCTGTCCGCGGCCGCATTCGTGCTGCGGAGGAGGCGCCGGGCCGGGGCCCCACCCGCCGCAGCGCCACCGCAGCCACGGACCCGGACGAACCCCGGGGGCGCCGCACGACGCCCCGGGAAGCCGACGAAGGGACGATCCCGCCGATGAAAGCCACCGCAGTTCTCACCGGCCACCGCCGAACCACGTTCGCCGTGGCCGTGGCCGTGGCCGCGGGCGGTGCGGTCGCCGTCGCCGCCCTCTGGTGGCACCACGGCGACTCGAACCGGTCTCCCCTCGTCCCGGCGCTGGACTACTCGGGGCGCACTCGGCTCTGCCTGGCCTTCGACGACGACGCAAGCAGCAGGTCCACGGCGGAGACGGCCCGGAGCATCGTCCGTGCCGCGACGGCCGACCGGACCGCGAACCTGCAGGAGCTGACGGTGCCCGCCGGCGCTCCGGAGGAGGCGGCCTCGTACCTGGCCGGACTCGCGGCCCAGCGCTGCAACCTGATCATCACCGTCGGCCCGGCATCGGCCACCGGTGTGCCCGCGCTCAGCACGGCGGACCCGACGCTGCGCTTCGCGGTCCTCGGCTCGCCGACGAGCGTGCCGGGGCCGACGGTCGTCATCGTGGACCAGCAGGACATGACGCGGGCGCTGACCTCCCAGGTCACCGCGATCACTGCGAGCGCACCCACGCGCTGACCGCGGCCCGGGCCCGCCCCGGCAGGTGGCGGGCCCGGGCGCTCTCGGGCGGACTCAATCCACCCGACGACGGGCTCGCACAGCTCGTGCACCCGCGCACGGCCAGGGTGTCCCGCACGGGGAGGACCTTGCCGCCCCGGACGGCCGGGTTGCGGACCTCGCGCTCGATTTCGCCACCGGAGCCCCCTCCTCGGTGGAACCGCTGACCCGGTTCATGACGCCCAGGGCGGTGAACCCTCACCGGCAGAGAAGTCGTCTCACTTGGTAAGTCCGCGGTGGCAGATGAGAGTGGCGGCGATGGTGGCGAAGGCCACGACGCGGTCGGCCTTGCGTTCGTGGCGGCGTCAGACGTGTTGCCACGTACCCCTGCCGGCTACACCCCAAGCGGCATCTGCTCGCCCGGGACGTCAAATCCGACCTCAACCGACCCGCCCAGCAGCGTCTCTGACACCAGCGTCCCGGTCAGCGGAGTGGGTCGGATGGGGGTGTGTCCGGTGTGCGGACCGACGTCGAGGTCCAGCGGGTCGTCGATCTGGTACCGGGAGTACGGGCGGGCGCTGGATTCCGCCCCGGACGGCCAGGAAGTGCAGCACGGTGAAGACCAGATAGGCCGTCAGGGAGATCCGGTTGACGAGCAGGTCCGGGTGTCCGAGCGGGCTGGGGCGCGATTCCCGGGGGCGGAGCTCCGGGTGGCGGGCCGCATGGGCGACACCGGCGGCGAGGGCGGCGGCGTCGAACCCCTGGAGGCCGCACCAGGAGGCGACGCGGCCGCCGAACTGCAGGGTGGCGGTGTTGCCGACGATGACGGACAGCAAGGGGCCCTTGGCCGTGGCGTCGGTGATCTCCTCCCAGCTCGCCCGGCGTCGGGTGAGGCCGGCGCTCACTGTCACGCCGTGACGGTCGATGGTGGCCTGCCAGCCGAGCCGGGAGGCGGCAGCGACCAGAGCGATGCCGCCGATGACCAGTGGCTGCAGCAGCCCGCCCCACCAGCCGGACTCGGCGCGCAGCACCTCCAGTACGGCCAGCAGCCCCCCGGCGGCCGGTCCGGACAGCAGGCGCAGCGGACGCGGCATCTCCCACTGCCCGGCAGCCGTCGGCATGGTCGGGAGTTCGGGAGCGGGCTCCGGGTCGGCGGGGGTGTTGGGGGCGGCGGAGCTGGCCGGCCGGACTTCTGGGGCGCACACGACCGCTGTCCACGCACCGGTCGAACCCGGGCCGTCCGTCAGGGGCAGGACCAGCAACTGGGCGTACGGGCCGTCGGGCCCCTGGTAGAGCAGCGCGGGCTGAGGTGTGTCGATGCCCGGCCCGTGCGCGTCCCCGTTGGCGGTCTCGTTGCCGTCGTCGGCTTCGCCCTCCCCCGCCCAGCCGCCGTCCGCCCAGGTGTGCTGCTCTCGCACCGTCAGTTCCCACTGCGCGCCGCCGAGGAGCGGCCCGGCCTTCGGGCCGCCCTCGCACTGGAACAGGACGCGCAGAGCCGGCGCGCCGGGGCGTTCGGCCAGGGAGTGCCGGACCCGGACCGCCTTGGCGGCGGATGCCAGCAGGATCACGCCGGCCCCGCCGACCCCGGTGGCCGTCACGAGCAGGCTCGGGTCGAACAGCGGAGCCGCCACCGCCGGGCCGAGCAGCAGCAGGCCGGCCACCCGCCGGCCGACCGGCCGGACGGGGTGCTCGGCGAACGGGGAGAGCTGGCCCGCGGCAGTCCAGGGGTAGGGCACCTCAAGGCCCATCAGATCGGTGAGCTGCTGCCGGGCCCGCTGACGGCCGAGGGCGGCCGAGATCAGCAGGGCCGCCAGGGCCGCCTGTGAGAGCACCAGCGTCCAACGGGTCAACTCGTCGGGGACGCCCGGCAAGTACCAGACCAGCGGAAGCAGGGCGAGCGCCGCGAGCGGCAACGCCCTGGGGCGGGCCAGCAGCGCCAACGCCTGAGCCACCAGGGCTGCGAGCAGCACGTCCGCCGACTCGTACCAGCGCGGCGCATCGGCCACATCGAGGCCGTCATCGCGAACCGCGACCAGCACGAACAGCGCGAGCGGCAGCAGAACCAGCCAGCGACTGTCCCACCGATGGGCCGTGCGGGCGGCATGCCAGCAGTCCGCGCCCTCGGCGGTGAGCAGCGGGGGCGCAGGCAGCGGGGGTGCAGGCTGGAACATGCGTTTGATGCTGTCAGCAGGCCCGGCCGGGTACGAATCCGGGGTGACCGGGACGGGCCGCGTCCGCTCAGGCCGTACGCCCTGCAGAAGTTCGCGTCCGGGGCAGTGGTGGGTCGGCTACTTCCGGCACCGCCAGGCCGTCAACCCGCCACGGGGCCGGCAGGCCAGTCCAGCCCTGCCCAGCAAGCGCCTGGCCGCCGTCCCCGATGGTGGACAAGGCCAGGTCAGGTGAGCGCAGCGAGGCAGCCGAGGAGGAGCGCTGCCAGCAGTAGTCCTTGGACCGTGGCGGTGACGGGTCGGCGGAGCGCGGTGGCGGTCACGGCCGTTGCTGCCAGGAACAGGGACAGAAGGGTGGCGACCAGGATGACGACCTCGCTCTGGGTGTGGCCTTGCTGCTGTCCCATGCTGTTGAAGCTGGCTGCGTACCAGCCGATCAGGGCGAGGGGGATCTCGGTGCACACCAGGAGGAACGCAATCGCGCAGTCGGACGCGCGACTCGGCCGGCGGGGTCCAGTGGCAGTCATGCGGACAGGATGTCGCCCGATCAGGGAACCGCACATGAGTACGGGTACTCATGTGCGGTCATCCGATCGAGTGGCCGACTGCCAGCTGCCCCCGCAGGCGGCGGTCAGATGTCGGCCATGAGGCGCAGGCAGCGCCTGTGCCGGCGGCCTTCCCAGTCAGTGACGGCGCCGCCCGAACCACCACGCTGCCTGCCGTAACCGGACGCCGGCGGAGTAGGCAGCGCTGCGCCCCGCCCGGAACCGACCAACCCCAACCCCCGCACGCCCACCCACTCCCCAGATCGGCCTCATTGCCGCACCTGCGGGCCCCCGAGGATCGGGCGATCGGGGCAGTGGACCGCGACAGGTCAGGTGAGCACAGGGACCAGCCCGATGGCGAAGACGGCGTAGAAGCCGGCCGCGACGGTCAGGCGGGCGGGGGTGAGCCTGTGGGCGCGCATGGTCAGCAGGAGGTAGACGATCGCGGCCATGGTGACGATGCCGGACCACAGCAGCGGCCCGTCGAAGTGCCATATGGTGAACAGCAGGCCGATGCCGCTGGGGACGGTGGCCTGGATCATCATCGCGCCGGAGATGTTCGCCAGCGCGAGCTTCACCTTGCCCTGGCGGACCCAGATGATCGCGTTCATGATCTCGGGCAGTTCGGTCGCGATCGGGGAGAGCAGCAGCGCGGTGACGGTGGCGGACAGACCGAGCATCGGGCCGATGACGTCCAGCTGGGTGACGAAGTAGTGCGCGGCGAAGAAGATCACCACGAGGGTGGCCAGGGTCTGGGCGGCGACCGCCCACGTGTCGGGGGATTCCTTGCCCGGCTGGAACTTCAGCGCCTCCAGTTCCACCTCGTCCTCGTCGGTGCCGGCGGCCTCCTCGGCGCGGCTGGCACGGATCTCGCGCCAGAAGTACACGGCGTAGACGGCGAAGAACAGCACGCCCAGGGCCGGCTTGAAGGCGAAGGCGACCAGACCGAGCGAGACCTTCACGAAGAAGACCGGCAGGAACCACATCTGGTCCTTCGCCAGACGCCGCATGTCCTTCTCCGTGCCCAGTGCCTGCGCTTCGGCCGGTACGGCCATACCGGTGTCCAGCGTCGAGGCGCGCTCGCGGCGGCGCTTGACCAGCAGCACCGCGCCGGTGACGCCGTAGGCGACGGTCGCCAGCGCGAGGGGGCCGCCCATCGCGGCGCCGACGCCGATGCTCTTGGCCTCCTCGGTGCCCCCGGTGGTCACCGCGACCAGCGTCACCACCGACTCCGGCAGCGCGGTCCCGAACGCGGCCAGGATCGTGCCGACCGCCATCCTGCCGACGTCGAGGCGCTCGCCCAGCCACTCCACCGCGTTGACGAACCACTCGCACGAGAGGTAGATCGCCACCGCGCACACGATGAGCAGAACGAAATGAATCACGGCACTCGCCAGGCCTTCCCGCGGCGGCGGTCACCGGAAGGGCGGGCGCACGGGGGCGGCACGGCTTCGGCCCCGCCGACGCGCACAGTCGTCGACGACGGGCCGGAGGTCCAGCCCACCCAACACGATCACCGACGGCCGGCCCGGCCACCGGGAACCCGGCAACGGGCTCCAGCGTGTCGGCGACCGGTCCGCGGGGCACTCACCCTCGTAGCCCCCTTCACCGTCTCCGGGCTCCTCCGCCGAACACCATCCGGCCGGACCGGTCAGAGGCGGGTCCAGCCGGTCAGCGCGCGTGCCGGCTGTTCGACGCTCGGAGCCCCGGCGAGGCCCTCGGGAGTGCGGTAAACGCGGCAGCGGCCCCGACGGCAGCAGCTTCGGTGCATGCCCGGCATGGATCCGGTCCACCACCTCCTGCTCCTGCGCGGTCAGCACGTTCTCCCGGGCCGCGAGGTCGCGACCACGCCCGGGTGAGCAGGGCCCGCAGTGCGTGAACGTCCGCAAGCGTCGTCATCGGCTGGTAGGGCGGGTACGCCGGCTCGTTCCGCGGCCAGAGCTCGTCCTCTGGTTACGGCAGCGGCCCGTCCACTCGCCCGGCGGGAACCGTAGCCGGCGACCCCCGGCGGCTGCGAGCGGCTGGACACCCCCTGCCTTCGTCCTTCGAACTCCAGGTATCAAGTACGTAACTGGCCGTCATATTCGGCTGTGAAAAAGTATTTTGGGATCGTACGTCACCCCCTGCGACGAGCACGACGGGGTGGCCCGCCCGGGCCTACCCGTTCCAGCGACGGAGGAGCCGTTCGGTGTACACCGGCAGTGCGAAGGCGGCTGTGGCCCGCCGGACCGTCCGATACCTGCTCCGGGGCGACACCGGCGCCCTGGGGCCCGATGCCGATGGCGACGTTGCCCGGATGCTGCTGAGCAGGTCCGTCGCGCCGGGTGCGACCGGGGGGCCGGAGGAGCGGTGGCTGGCGCTCTGGTTGCACCTGTGCCGCTGCACGGCCCCTGCCCTGCCCGCCGGAGCGAACGGGGCCGATCTCCGGGAGAGTTCGCGCGCCGCCGTGGAGCCGGTGCTCAAGCACCTGCGGGCGGCGGGCCCCGGCCTGGTTCCGCCCGGGACGTCGGCCGCGCTCGCCGGGCGGGGCCCGCTGCCGTCGGACCACCGGATCTGGGCCGTGATCGGTGGAACCCTGCTGACGGACGGCGGTCCGGACGACCTGACGGACGCCGTCACCGCCTGCGGGCGCTTCCGCGAGGGGCTCGCGGGGCGCAACGGGCCGGGTGACCCGCCGGTCGCACTGGCACTGGCGGAGCTGCTGATCGACCGCCTCGTGGAGGCCGAGGGCCGCTCCGGCTCCTCCGCCGGCGGGCCCGGCCCCGCGGTGGGGAGCGGATGGCCCGAGGCTGCCGGCCTGCTGGAGGCGGTCATCGCCCGGCAGCCGGCCGGTGCCGGGTCACGGACGGCAGGGGCCCTCCTCCTGGGGACCGTGCTGGCCCACCTCGTCGGGCTCGATCCGCGCGACCCCCTGGGCTACCGGCCGACGGACCCCCTCGCCGACGCACGGTTGGAGCGCGGGCTGCAGGTGCTGTGGGAGGCGGTCGTCTATCTGCCCGACGACGGGGACCTGGTGCGCGGCCGGGTACTGATCGCGGACCTGCTGGTCCACCGGTACCTCAACGGAACGCCCCGGCGCCGTCCGGAAGACCTCACGAAGGCCATCGGGCAGAGGACCGCCGCGCTCACGCTGGCCGGGGCGCTGGGCGACGTCCGGGTCGCGGTTCTCCACCTCGACCTCAGCCACCTGTTCGCCCTGCGGGCGCACCTGCCCGGTCAGGAGGAGGACCTGGACCGGGCGCGGTTCCACGCCCGGCTGGCCGTGGAGCTCGCCGACGACCGCCTTCCCGGTCTGCGGGCGGTGGCGCTGTCTGCGTTGGGGCTGGCCGAGTCCAACCTGTTCCAGCGCCGTGGCGGACGGGAGGACCTGGACGACGCCGTCGCGCACCTGCGGGAGGCGTGCACGGCGGGCGCTGCGGACCGCAGGCGGCAGCACCCCGGCGACCCGGAGGGCCTGAACACCCCAGACGGCCCGGCCGGCCTGGACAACCTGGACCCGGACGACCTGGACCCGGACGACCTGATGAACCTCACCGACCTCCTCGTCCTGCGCCACGAGCGATCGGCCCCCGCCCCGGCTTCGGCCCCGGGCGCGACCCCGGGCGCGGCGGCCGGTACGCCCTCCACGAACAGGCTGCTGGGAGCGGTCGACGACCTGGGCGAGGCCCGTGCCTGTGCCGAGGCCGCGCTCGCCGGCCGGCCGTCCTCGCCGAATGACTTCGGCGTCCTGTGCGTCCTGTCCACGGTCTACCTCGCCGTCCACCGGTCCACCGGGGACCTCCCGTTCCTCCAGGCCGCCGTACTGGCCGCCGCCACGGCGGCGGAACACGTCCCCGCCGACCACCCGGCAGCGGCGGAGTGCCACTCCCGCTGGGCCGCCGCGCTGTACGCACAGGGCCGGCTCCGGCTGACCCCCGACGCCGACGCCGAGGTCGACCGGGCGATAGCGCTGGCCCGGACCGCGCTGGCGCTCGCGGGTACGGCCGACCGGCCGCTGTACGAGCACGACCTGGCCGTCCTGCTCGATCTGCGGGGTCGGACCGTACGCTCCGAGAGCGATCTGCTGGACCTGGTCGCGCTGCACCGCGAGCTGGTGTCGGCGACGCCGGACGGGTCGCCGTGGCTGCCCGGCCGCCTGCACGGACTCCAGACGGCGCTCTGCCAGGCCGCCGGGTTCCTGGACGACCCCGTCCTGCTGGCCGAGGCCGTTCCGATCGCCCGCCGGGCGCTGGCCCTCGTTGGCCCGGACGACCGGCTCCGCGCCGTACTGCTGACGGGGTACGCACACGCCCTGCGCTGCCGGGCGGAGGCGACCCTTGCCCTGACGGCCGAGGAGGACACCCCGCCCGCTCCCTCCGACAGGTCCGCCGCCCAGGGGCCGGAGAGCGCGGCCATGACGGTCCTCTCCCTCACGAGCCTCGGGGACGCCGCCGACGCCGCCCGGACGGCCCTCGCCCTTGCCGAACTCGGCGCGGACGGCGCCGCCGCCTCCTGGGCCCGGGCCGAACTCGTCCGGTGCCTGCTGGCGCACGCGCGGCACCGTCCGCAGACCACGGCCCCAGCCCCAGCCCCAGCCCCGGCAGGCGACCAGGGACTCGCGGACGTCGGCCTCCGCGAGGCGGCCGGACTGCTCGACGCCGCCTTGGCCGAGGGGTCCCCGGCCGGTCCCCTCCGCCGGCACGAACTCCAGTTGCTGCGCGCCGAGACGGCCCTCCTGACGCACCGCCCCAATCGGAACAGCTCCAGCTCCAGCTCCGCGCCCGGTGAACCCGGCGAACTCCCGGGTCTCCCTGCCTCCGGGCCCGTCGCAGTCGCCCTGCGCGACTTGGCCGAGGTCGCCGGCTCCCCCGGCGCCCCGCTGGCCGACCGGCTGGTCGCGGCCGAACGCGGCGCACGGCTGGCCATGGAGCTCGGGGACCCCGCTCGCGCGCACCGCGACTACCGGCTGGCCGTCGACCTGCTGCGCCGGTGGACCGCGGTCGGGCTGGACGCGGGCGACGTCCGCCGGCTGCTCGCGGACTGGCAGTTCCTGGGGCCGGACGCCGCCGCGGCGGCGATCGCCGCCGGTGATCCCGTCGACGCGCTGGCCCTGCTGGAGGAGTGCCGGGCGGTGCTGTGGCAGCGCGTGCTGGACCTGAGCACCGATCTCGCCCCGGTCGCGGAGGCCGACCCGGAGCTCGCCCTCCGCCTGCGGGCCGTCGCCGCCGTCCTGCGATCCGGTTCGCTCGTGGCGCTCCCGCCCGTCCCGTCGTCGGCCGCGCAGTCCTCCGGGTTGCGGCTGCTCGACGCAGATGCGGACCGGCTCAGGGCGGCCGAAACCGACTGGGCCACGGCAGTGGCCGAGGCGCGGATCCTCTGCCCGGGGTTCCTCGACCGCGTCCACGTGCACGAGCTGTGTGCCCGTCTGCCGGGCACCGTGGTGGTCGTCAACATCAGCCGGCACCGCTGCGACGCCCTGCTGGTCGGCCCCGGGGGTGTCCACGGGCTGGAGCTGTCCGTGACGCTCACCGACGTCAAGGGCCGGGTCGCGCAGCACCTGGCGGCCGAGCGGGAGTTCGACGAGCAGTGCGCGACGAGCCCGAGCCCGTACGGCATCGCCGTCACCGGGCCGTTCAACCGGGCGTTGGGGGGTCTCACGGCCTGGCTCTGGGACTCCGTCGCCGCCCCGGTCCTCGACCACCTGGCCATCGGCCCCGCGGCCGAGGGCTCCGAACTCCCGCGGCTGTGGTGGTGCCCGACCGGTGGCCTCGCCCTCCTCCCGCTGCACGCCGCCGGGCGGCACGCGCGCGCCGGCGAGAGCGTCCTGGACCGGGTGGTCCCGTCCTACACCCCGACCGTGGCCGTCCTCGCCTCGGCCGCCGCGGCCGGGGCGGCGACCGCACGGGCGGCCGACGGCGCACGGGGGCTACGGATGCTGGCCGTACTCGCGGACCGGGTGGCGAACACCGCGGTGCTTCCCGGCGCCGACGCCCAACGGTCCGTGGTGGCCGCCTGCTTCCCCGACGCGACGGTGCTCGACGACGGCTCGGCGGACTCCGCGCGCGTGCTGTCCGAGCTGCCCGGCCACCAGCTGCTCCACGTGATGTGCCACGGCCACTTCGACCGGGACCGTCCCGAGCTCAGCGGGCTGGTCCTCACGGACGGAATCCTCCCGCTGCCCCTGCTCGCCAGGGGCCGCACCGACGCCGCGTTCGTCTCACTGACCGCCTGCCGGACGGCCACCGTCGACCCCCGGACCGCCGACGAGGTGATCAGCACCGCCGCGGCCATGGCGTTCGCGGGCTGGCGGCAGGCCGTCGCCACCCTGTGGCCGGTGGACGCGGACGAGACCACCGCGATCACCACGGAGGTCTACCGGACCGGTCGGCGGCCCGGCGACCGGCAGCGGCACCCCGGCGAACCGCGCGCCGACGAACCGCACCCCGATGAGCCGCGCGCCGACGAACCCTTCCGCCCCGAGGAGGCTGCCCGGCTGCTGCACCGCGCCGTGCTGGCCCGCCGCTCCCACACTTCCGCGCCGCAGGCCAGGCTCTGGGCGTGGGCACCCTACATCCACCTCGGACCCTGACCCCCCGCGCACCCCCAGCGCACCCCGCGAGCCCGAACAACCGCCGCACCGACGGGAAGGACCCATGAACGAACTCGCCGATCTGACCGACCCCTCCGCTCCCACCTCACCGCCCGAAGCGGACGTGCTGGTGCTGGAACTGCCCGCCGCGACCTCTTACCCGGACGGCTGCAGGAAGCTGCAGGAGGCCGTGGAACAGGACCTGCTCCTGCGGCCGTGGATCCTCGTCAGGGTCGCGGACGAGCCCGAAGAGGTGGTGACCAGCCGGGCGTTCCTCCGGGAGAACTACGGCATGCGCGTGCCGATGACCGGCGGTGAGGCGGCGGCCCTCAGGCCGGTTGGTTCCGCCGACGACCACGAGGACGTGCGGGTCTTCGTCTACCGGTGCGCGGTGGCGGGGTGCCCGCAGGAGCAGGCCAAGCCCTACGGCATGCCGCCGGCCTGCCCCGTCCACCGGACGCCGATGCGGGAGGACAGCCGGCCTTGAACCCCACCGAGCTCGCGTCCTCGGCCCTGTCCGTCTTCTCCGTCCGGTTCCTGCTGGTCGTCCTGCTGCCGGTGACCGCGGGCGCGCTCTACCTGCTGTGCCTGGTCTGGTCCGGGGCGCCGCAGGGGCACCCCAAGTTCTCCGGCATCAGCCGCAGCGTCGGCGGGTTGGGTGTGGGCGCGGTGGTCCTCCTCGTGCTGGCCGTTCTGGTCGTGGCGGTCCTGCTGCAGGCCGCCCTGCCGAGCGCGCACCGGCTGTGGCAGGGCGCGGTCTGGTTTCCCCTGCGCTCCGCCCGCCGCCAGGCCCACCTGAGCACCAAGCAGGGGTTCGACACGACGGAACGGGACGCCTCCGCCCGGCTCCTCGCCCTGCCCACGAACCAGCGGCAGGCCGTCGCCAACGTCGCCTTCCACGCGGCCCGGCAGCGGGATCTGGCCTACCCTCCCCGGGACGCGGACGTACGGGCGACCGCGCTGGGCAATGCGCTGCTCGCCCTGTGGGCGCACGCGGGCCAGGAGCACGGCTGGCGCAGCGACGTGGCGTGGCCCCGGTTGTACGCCGTCCTCCCCGACCGGGCCCGACTGCTGGTGGACGACGCACGCAACACACTGGACCAGGCGATCGCGCTGGCCACCGTGTTGGTGTTCGCCTCCCTGGCCAGCATTCCCCTCCTGGCACCGGCCCGCTGGTGGAGCCTGCTCACCCTGCTGCCGCTGACCCTCGCCGTGCTCTCCTACCGCAGCGCGGTGGACGCCGTGCCGGCGCTCCGGGCTGCAGTGCAGAACGCCTTCGACCTGCACCGTTTCGACCTGCTGCAGGCCCTGCACCTGCCGCTGCCGACCGACTCGGCGGCCGAGCACCTGCTGGCAGGTCAACTCTGTGACGCGTGGCGCCGCGACGCCCCCGTCCACACACCGTTCCAGCACGGGCCCTGAGCGGCCCGGTTCCGTCCCCCTCGTCGTCCGCCGCGCTCGCCACGGCCGACGACGGTCATGATCCCGGCTGCTTCCCCGGCGTCCGCAACCCGACCACGAAGGGACGAGAGATCAGATGGCCACCAACTACAAACGCCGGGGTTCCGGCGCCAGTGCTGCTTCGAGCGTCTGCGAGGACGGCTGCGAGGAGATCTGCGACCAGGGGTGCGAATCCGGCTGCGACGCCCTGGGCACCCGGCTGACCCTCTCCGCCCTGCTGCTCGCCCTGTCGGCCACGGCCGTCCGGATCGGCAGCCCCACGCTCTCGGGCCGCGCCTCGGTGCTGTTCCTGCACGCCGTCCGCCGCTACCAGCGCCACCTGTCGCCCCGGCTCCGCGTCCAGTGCCGCTACGTTCCCAGCTGCAGCGTCTACGCCGCCGACGCCGTACGCCTGCACGGGCTCGAACGAGGCTGCCTGCTGGCCGCACAGCGGCTGCGCCGCTGCCGCTCCGACGTGCCAGTCGGCACCGTTGACCCGGTCCGTTCCGCGTCACGGCGATCCGGCGGCCGCAGCAACTGAGCGGCTGGTAGCCGGAGTCGCACGGCGAGGCCGCCCGCGCGGTCCGCCGGGTCACCGGTGCGCCGGTACCGGTTCACCGGGTCACCGGAATCGGTTCCGGCGCACCGGGCCCGCCGTCAGCCGGGCCCCACCATCGGCGCGGACTCCTTGCAGGCGTCGCCGCCGAAGAGGACGTCGATGCCTGCGGCAGGGCTGCCGGCTGCGGTGTCCTTCGGCGCTTCGAAGACGATCCGGGCGCTCTGCCCGTCGGAGGCCCTGACGTGGTGGTGGTGGTCGAGAGTTGCCAGGAGCAGGTTGTCGAGCAGCACCCACCCGGTCGGGCGGAAGGCCTCGGGTGCGCTCTCCCGTCCGGCGGGCGGGACGCTCTCGTCCGGGGGTTGCTCCGGGACGCTCAGCACGGTTCGGGCGGTTTCGTCGTCATCGGCGCGGCCCTGCTGCAGGCCCGTGCCGGGGGTCTGCCGATACGGGGACACGGTCGGCGAGGAAGGCGAGTACGGCCGGGGTGACGGCGGATGCGCTGTGGCCGGCGCCGCTGACGATGTCCAGGCGTGTCGCGATGCCGTGCCGGTTCCAGTTGTCGCGCAGTTCGATCAGGCGGTCCATACGGCTGCCCGGCTGCTCGGCGCCCTCCCAGACGTCGATGCCGGTGTCGTCGGCTCCGATGACGAGCTGGACGGGTACCTGCGCCATGGCGGTGGTGTCGGGAGTGGTGGCGAAGAGCGTCTCGCTGTCGGCGGTTCCCCGCCACCAGGGGGTGCGGGCGTCGAGGAGGGTGGTGCGGCCGGGCGCGCCGACGGAGAGGGAGGCGAGGCGGTGGGGGTGCAGGTAGAGGAAGCGGTGGGCGAACTGTCCGCCGCCCGAGAAGCCGTGCAGGTGGAAGCGGTCGGTGCGGATGTGCCAGCGTGCGGCGGCCTCCTCGACCATGTCGAGCAGCAGCAGGTCGGGGCGCAGGCCCGGCTCGGTGAAGAACTTGTAGCTGTCGAGGTCGTTGGGCCCGGTCAGGCCGGCGGGGAACAGCGGGGCGAGGACGACGCAGTCGTGTTCCTCGGCGAAGGCGGCGAAGGAGTCGCGGACCTGCCCGACGTGGCGGTGGGTGCCGTGGACGGCCACGACGAGCGGTCGGGGCTCACCGGTGTTGCTGTGGCGGCGGGGGACGTACAGGCAGTAGGAGACCCGGGGGTCACGGGAGAGCGCGAACAGCGGCGTGGAGCCGGTGAGGAACTGCTGCGCGGGGTGGTCGGGGGGCAGGTGCCAGGGGGAGATGGGGGCTTGGGCGGGCATCGGTCGACTCCTTCGAGCAGGTGCGGTGGGACGGGCGGTGCGGGACGGGCGGTGCGGTGCTCCGGCCGTCCCGCCGGCGGGGCGGGTCAGCCGGGCGCGGGCAGTTCCATGTCCATCAGCGGGGCGTACTGCTGGCCGGCGTAGCAGTCGCGGTCGTGGAGGTCGCCCTGGACGGTGGGGCGGGGAAGGGAGACCTTGACGGCGAGGGCGTGGGGGTGGTTGACGACGAGGATCCGGTCGGGGTCGGTGTTGTAGAGGGACGCGAAGAGGTCCTTGTCGAGGAAACCGGTGGCCACGAGGGCGTCGTAGGCGGCCTGGTCGTGGCACATGAAGTCGAAGGTGAGGGTGAAGGGTCCGGCGTTCTTGGAGCGGACCAGGGAGCAGTAGTCGGTCAGGGTGGGCACGGTGCTACAGCTCCTCGGTGGTGGTGCGGAACAGTTCGGTGGGGGTGACGCCGGTGGCGACGTGGTTGAGGGTGAAGCGGTAGAGCGGGCCGCGGTCCGTCTCGGGTGGGGAGTACGGGTAGGCGAGGGTGGAGACGAGTCCGTCGTACTCGGGGATGGGCAGGTGGCTGCTGGCGTGGGCGACGAAGGTGGAGACGGCGTGCGCGGTGGCCTGGTCGGGGGCGGTGACGGTAATCAGCACACCGAGCTCGCGGGGCAGGAGCTGGTCGGGCTCGGTGCCGTCGAGGACGGCTCCGGCGCCGTAGAGGCGGTAGTCGATGTCGACGTCGGCCGGGTCGACCGCGCCGGCGAACACGTCGCGGATCTTCGCGTCGAAGTACTGCCGGGCGAACGGCAGGAGCTTGGGCAGGGCGTCGATGACGATGCGGTCGCGGACGCCGCCGATGATGACGCTCTGGTAGCCGACGAGTTCGGCGCCTTCGAGCTTGTTGGTGTACCCGTCGGCGGGCAGGTAGGCGGCGCCGCGTACGCGGACGGTCCGCTCGTCGACGGCTTCGTAGGTGGCGTCGGTGGTGTCCAGGGTCCCGGAGGGCTCCAGGATGTGGAACGGGTCGGCGTTCTCGTACAGGGTGTGGGCGGCGACCGAGCGCGGGGTGAGGCGGCTGCCGTCGGCGAGGGTGGTGACGTCGAAGTGGTCCTCGCGCAGGTGCACCAGCAGGCCGTTGGCGGAGGGCGGGATCGCGCAGGCGGCGCCGCACTCGATGGTCTTGGCCATGTGCCAGGTCAGGCCCGGGTCGGCGCCGTGCAGGTGCGGGAGGGCCGCGAAGAGGGCGGTGTCGCTGGCGCGTCCGGCGAGGACGACGTCGCAGCCCTCCAGGAGGGCGTGCTGGATCGGTTCGACGCCCATCATGGCGACGGTGTGGCTGCGGGCGAACAGGTCCCGGTCGATGGCCGGCGCGTTCGGCAGGGCCCGGATGCGCCCCGCGTCGTACAGGTCCTGGAGGCGTTCGGCGGACTGGTCGGAGTAGATCAGGCCGAGCTTGAGGTGCAGGTCCTCCTGGGCGGCGATCGCGCGAACCATCGCCGCGACCTGGTCGACGCCGACGTCGCGTCCGCTGGTGCCGCAGGATCCGATGATCAGCGGCACCTTCAGCTCGTCGCGGGCTTTCAGCAGCAGGCGCAGGTCGCGGGTCACGGCCTGGTGGGAGAGTTTGGGTGTGCCGGAGCCGAGGGCGGCCGGGCCGCTGTCGGTGGATCCGGCGTCGCAGGCGATGACGTGCGGACGGGTTTCGACGCCGCGGCGGAAGGCGTCGGCGTCGAAGCCCGCGCCGAGCGCCCCGGTGGGAGCGAGGATGCGCAGTTCCATGGGTTCAGGGCCTTTCGCTGTGCGGGTTCGCATGCGGATTCATGGACGGGTTCGTGTGCGGGTTCAGAGGGTTCGTCACGGCGTGGTCCGGGCGGGGGCCCGGCGGGCGAGGAGGGTGAAGACGGCGAAGGTGACCGCGGCGAAGGCGGCGGCGTTGAGCATCATGAAGCGCCAGCTGGTGAGGTCGATGGTGGTGCCGAGGATCGCCGGGCCCAGGGCCATGCCCGCGGACGAGGCGATGGTGTAGAGCGCGGTGTAGGTCCCCAGCACCTTCTCGGTGGGGGCCAGGTTCCACAGGGCGACCAGCGCGTTGACCGCGAACGACGCGTAGCCGAGGGTGGAGAGGACCATCGCGACGACCGTTCCCGGGACGGTGGGCACCGCGAAGCCGACCAGGAGGCCGACCACGAACAGGCCGACGCCGTAGCGCATGGCCCGCAGTTGCCCGATCCGGTCGGACCAGTGGGCGATGGGCAGCACACCCAGCAGGAAGGCGACGGCGCCGGGCAGGGCGAGGCCGCCGGCCTGGCCGCCGGTCAGCCCGAGGAGTTCGGTGCCGTACGGGGTGGTCAGCGATCGCAGGGCGGTCCACATGCCGGCGAAGCAGAAGATGCCGATCATCAGCAGCAGTGCGGGGCTGGAGGGGGTCCGCAGCGCGTCCCGGAGGACGGCCCAGGGGGAGGCGAAGTCCGGCACGTCCCGGTGGCCGTCGGTGGATTGCTCGGGCAGGACGGCCTGTTCGTGCCGGCGGCCGAGGAACCACCAGGACAGTCCGAGCATGATCAGCATCAGGGCCGGAGGGATCGCGAAGGCCAGGTGGAGGCTGCGGTCGACGACCAGCAGACTGATCAGGGCCGAGATGATGATGGTCAGGCTGACGCCGGCCTTGATGACGCCCTGCGCCTTGCTGCGGTTGCCCGACGAGACGTAGTCGGAGACCAGTGTCTCGGTGACGCCCTTGAAGGCGTTGGCGACCGCGGCGAAGGCTACGACGCACACCACCAGGGCGGGAAGGCTGCCGGCCCAGGGGATGAGTACGAACGGGACCGTGGCGAGCGATGCGCCGATCAGCACGATGGGCCATCGGCCCCCGCGCCGGCGGACGAGCCTGTCGGAGAGGAATCCCACGGACGGTTGGGTGAAGATCCCCAAGGAGTGGTCCAGGCCCATGATCAGACCGATGACGCCGGCCGAGGTGACGTAGTGGCGCAGTTGCTCGGGGACCTGGGCGTCGTAGAAGTTCCACACCGACTCCTGGGCGAAGACCGCCAGGGTGACCCACAGCACGGCGCTCGCGCTCATCCGGTTCCGCACGACGGGGGCCGGCTGTGTGAGGGTCGGAGTTCCGCCGGGGGTGGACGGAGGGTTGTGCATCATGGCGGCTCCTTGCCATATGCTATAGCAAAAGGGGGATGCTTGTGCGCCGGTCGCCTCCCGCGGCACCGGTGGACAAGCGGTCGGGCTTGTGGGGGTCAGCTGCCGGAGAGCTGGACGAGCGCTTCGCGGTGGTGGTGTGCGGCGAGCTGCTCGGCCCGGTCCTCGTCCCGGTCCAGCAGGGCGTCGAGGAGGCCGCGGTGCTCGCGGTAGCGGCGGCGGAACGCCTCGGCCCGCTCCGGGGCGAGCTTGACGGTCAGGTCGAGGCGCTCCTCGTCACTGAACGCGCGGGCCTGCTCCAACAGCCCCTCCAGGACCGGGTTGCCGACCGAGGCCTCCACCTGATGGTGGAAGTGGCGCAGCAGCCGGTGGACGGCTGCGAGCCGGCCGGTCACGTCCGCCTGCGTCCCCTGCTCGGCCAGTTCCCGTTCGATCTGCGAGACCAGGACGTCGGCCCGCTCCAGCACCTCGGCCAGTTCCCCGAGCTGGGCATCGGTGGCATGACGCGCGGCCAGCCGGGCCATCAGAGCGGACAGCCGCACCTCGGCCTCCACGATCTCGGAGCGCGCGGCGGCCGAGTGGTCCGCGATCCGCAGCGCCCTGGTGCCGACCCGCTCCACCACCTTCTCGTGCACCAGCTGGCGCAGCGCCTCGCGCACCGGCGTGGGGCTCACGCCGAGCCGGGCGGCCAGATCACGTTCGGTGATCTTCTCGCCCGGCCGCAGCGAGCCCTCACGAACCGCGGCACGAAGTCGCTGATAGGCCTGGTCGGCCAGCGACATCGTCTCCATGGGGCCCAGGGCATCGTTGCTCATGACAGAAGGGTGCATCTTGCTATAGCAAACAGTCAATAGGTCTGTTGCCTGCAAATGACCGCAGCGTTGCCGAACGCCCCGGAGTGACGAACGCCCGGATCCTCGCCGGGCCGTCCGTCGTCCCCGTCAGCGGCGGACAGCCACTCCCCCGGCAGGTGCTGGTCTGCATCGCGAACGGCGTCCGGTGCCAGGAGGAGGCAGGCGGCAGGGAGGCAGTCGGCGCGGATCGCGTCGAGCATGACGCGGTGGGCATGACGCGGTGGGCGAGGCGGGCGGTAGCGACCGGGCCGACCGGTACCGGCGCAACGGGCAGGTCACTGCTTGCCCGGAGCCTCACGGACAGGCGGTCGGTGAGGCAACGGGAGTTCGCGGACCCGCTCGGGCCGATCCAGAAGGTTGGTCCTGTGGCGACCACGGACAACCATCCAGAAGGGAAGACCGCGATACCTGCCTTCTGACGTCAGGGACAGGCAACCACGAGATGATCACCCTATGGCAGATGTGATCTTCTTCGACCTGGACGGCACACTGGTCGATCATCGAAGCGCGGTCCTGGAAACGATCGGCCGGATCGTCCGGGCCGCGCCCAACGCGACGGCTCCACCGGAAGAACTGGTGACGTTGTGGTGGACGCTGGAGGCGCGCCACATGCGGGAGTACCTCACCGGTCAGTGCTCCTTCGCCGAGCACCACCGCCGCAGGCTCCGTTCCTTCCTGCCGGTGCTCGGCGAGCCGGTTCCTGAGGATCCCGGCCTTCTGGACGCCTGGATCGCCGAGCGCTACCTCACCGTGTTCGAGGAGTCCTGGCGGTGCTACCCCGACGTCCAGCCATGCCTGGAGGCCCTGAAACGGCTTCCCCGAGGACCGCGTCTGGCTGTTCTCACCAACGGGGACCCTGCGCAGCAGCGCGCCAAGCTCGCCCGCTTCGGCCTCCACGAATACTTCGAAGCCGTCCTGACCCCGACCGAGCTCGGTGCGGCCAAGCCCGCCGCCTACGCCGCCGCCTGCCGGCACTTGCGGACGGACCCCGCGCAGGCGGTCAACGTGGGCGACATGCTGGAAAGCGATGTGAACGCAGCCGCCCTCGCCGGGCTCACCGGCATCTGGCTGGACCGCGGCATCGACTTCGTCACCGGTGGACCATCGCCGACGGCGGACGAGACGGTACTCCGCATCGAACGGCTCACCGACCTCCCCGACCACCTAGCAGGCGTGGCAAGGTGACAACCTGGTCAGTGGGGACGGATCGTTCCTGACGGCTCGTGAGAAGTGGTCGAGCCGCTGCTTCCAAGGCCGTTGCTCCGGGCGGGCAGTGGGAGGCGAGGACGTCCGCGATGGCGACCGGCGACGACTGTGAAAACCACTGTCCGATTACCGGAGCAGGTGATAGACATCCGGCGTGGAAAAGAATCTTGAGTTTTCTGACCTACTGCGACTGATCGATGAACGGTCGGCCGCCTTCCGCGCCGCGGTCGCCACCGCGCCCGGTCTCGACGCGCAGGTGCCGACCTGCCCCGGGTGGACGCTGTTCGATCTGGTGAAGCACCTGGGTGGCGGAGACCGTTTCTGGGCCGCCATCGTCGGCGCGGGGCCTGCCGACGCTCCCCCGGCCGAGGCCGCCGCCGCGCGCGCCGCGCTGGAAGTGCCGCAGGAGCGTGAGGCCCTGCTGGCCTGGCTGGACGCGTCGACGCAGCTGCTGCTGAACGCCCTGCGCGAGGCGGGACCGGACGCCGGCTGCTGGACGTGGTGGAGTGCCCTGCAGTCGCCGCGGACCTCCGGCGGAGTCGCTCGCCACCGGGTCCAGGAGAGCATGGTGCACACCTACGACGCCCAGCTCGCCGGGGGTTCCCCGCAACCGCTGCCGCTGCCGGTCGAGCCGGCACTCGACGGTGTGGAGGAGTTCCTGTTCACCGTCTGCGCAACGCCGAGTGCCTGGCCGCACAAGCCCACGGCCTTCGACTTCCACGCCGCCGAGGGCCGCTCCTGGCGCCTCACCGTCGACGGCGACGGCGCACGCACCACCCGCATCCCCGCGCCCACCGCCACGACCGGCGAGGACTCGGACGCAGCCGGCGCCTCCGTCCACGGCACGGCCGGCGAGCTGGTCCTCTACCTGTACGACCGGATCAAGGCCGACTCCTTGCACGTTGACGGAGACGCAGGGCTGCTCGACCTGCTGCGCGCCTGGGAGCCGGAGGAGTAGGACCGAACGGGGGCAGACGGCCGCGCCTCGACCGTCCTCCGGGCGCAGCCACCACGGTCCACGTCCGCGGAGTCCTGAACGGCTGCGTCCTCGGCGCCCTGGGCGCCGGCGGCCGGGCGGTGAGCGTTCCCGGGTTCGCGCAGCCGGTCGGTGCGCTGCGCCTGGCCCGGTGGTGCGGCGGGGGCGGGCTGGGTACCGCAGAACCGCACCGGCGGCCCGCGACGTCCAGCACGGTATGGACTTCCTGCCCGCCCTGCTCACCGCGTTGCCCGCCCTCGACCGAGGGGAGGAGGTCGTCGGCCCCTGGAGACTGTGCCGGGCCGGGGCGCTCGACCTCTCCCCCGGCGGTGAGTGCCGGCTGGAGGACGCACGGGACGGCGACGCGTTCAGCTTCGGAAGCGGCATCGCCTACCTCGTGCTGGACAAGGACCCGCGGCGTCCGACAGTGATCGCCCTGCTGCTGCACCACGGTGACACCCCGCCCGTGGCGGCGGGCGAGGACGGCGACCGGGTGGACACCGACTCGAAGGTCCTGCTGCTGCACGCCCTTCCGGCTGCCGAACGAGCTGCCCTGCTGGACCGGGCGACAGCTCCCGGGCCCGCCGCGAGCACGGTCGGCGCGGAACTCGCAGACGGCTGGATGATGCTGCCCGACCGGGCGGCGGGCGGCCCAGCGCTGGTGATGGTGGTCGACGCCGACGGCTACCGCCTGGTCCCGGTCCTGGACGCGGCCGGCCGGCCCACCGCCGTGCTGGTACACCGCTGAGCACCCGGTCCTTGGCCCTCGCGATTCGAGCGTGAGCGCCCCGGCCGCGTCCCCGTGCCGGTCAGCGGTGGAGCGGGGCCGGTACTGACGCAACAGCTCTTCGGCGTCGGCGTACAGGCGCCGGTCCGCCGGCCGCAGCACGACGAAGCCCTGCCCGGCGATCGCCCCGAGGCGGGGGATGGCGTTGGCGGCATCCTCCGCTTCAGGCGGCGGCCCGGGAACCGCTCTGCTCAGGGGTGACCTGGCACGAGGGAAGGCGGCTCGTCCCGGCATTCGCACGAATGGGCTGCGAAGGTGGGATCCGGTCCTTCGTTCGGCTGGGCCGACACTGGCGGAAGGGACCGCCCCGGGCCTTGTCGGGGGCCCACCGACCGGCAGGTCCCCGGGTCACTGCCACGGCGGCCCCCGTCGGACGCACAGAACCACCGGATCACCGGGCACTGAACCTGGACGTGCCGTGGATCGGCGGGGACCGGGGCGAGTCAGCGGTGCTTTCCGGCGAGCAGTTCATCCAGGGGAACCAGTGCGCCGTCGGCGGTACGCCGCCACAGCGGCGCGCCGTCGCCCGGGCGCAGCTGGTGGGCGTTCTCCCAGCCCGTGAGGATGAGTTCGGCGAGGTGCTGGGCGGTGTTGCGGTTGCGGCCGAGGGTGGCACCGGAGGGGTCGGGGACGGGCTTTCCGTGGCCGTCGTCGGCGTGGAGGTACCAGCGTTCGTACGGGCTGTAGCGGCCCTGGTCGTTGGGCGGGGAGCTGTGCTTCCACAGGTGCCAGGTGCGCCCCTCATGAACGGTGGCGGTGGCCTCGGCGGTGTGGCCGGTCCAGGTCAGACGGGACTTCCAGGGCACTACGGGTCTCCTTCAGCCAAGGTGCCCTCCGACCGCCGGCCTACGGAAGAACGGCAGCGGGGCACCAGGTGATGGTGCCAGGTCCGGAGGGGGTCGAGCGCACCCTCGGTGGCCGGTGGGTGTCGCCGACGTGCTGGTCGCAGCCTCGTCGCAGGCGCCGTCGGGCTGATCCTCGACAGGTTTGCCCTCCCACATCCGAACGCCGCCGAGTGCTGCCGGAGGGCCTTGTCCGACCTCCTGGCAGCCCCCCGGCAGCCCCCTGTGAGCTACGTAGTGCTGTCGGAGTCGACGTCGGCGCGCTGTGCCCGACCGGGGCGCATCCCGGCCTTGAGCTCGCTCATCGCAGCGTTGGCCACCTGGTGGACGGGGTCCTTCTCGCCGATCCCGAAGTCGACAGCGCCCTCGCGTTCGCCGAGCACGCCGAACATCCACCTCGTGTCACCGCGTTTCGTGGTGCCGAGCCAGATCTCGAACTGCTCCTTTGCGTAGGTGAAGCGTACGGACCCGGAGCCGTCGGTGGTGACGATCTCCCCGCCCAGGCGGTGTGCGAGCTCCTCCAGAGGATTGCGCTCCGCTGCCCGGGCTACTTCGCTCCGGGTCGCCAGGGCCGAGGTCAACGGGCCCGAGATCATCGCCCCGTCGAGGGTGGTGAACCGGAAACCAAGTGCGCCCCCGACCCCGACCGGGTCATCCAGAGCGGCGGCCACGAACCGGAGCGGACCGACAGTGAACGTGCCGGCTTGGATCTCGTGCCAGCCATCGGCCAACAGGACGGCCGTCACCTCGCGGGCGTTGACGGTCAGAGTCATTGGTTCTCCCCCTCATGATTGGCGCGGGCAGCCCTGTCCGCCTTCGTCCTCTGCTCCGCAAGGTGCTGCGCTTCCCGGTCGCGCTCCTCGCGCTGCACCCGCTCGGCCTGCCCCGCTGCGGGGTTGTCCCGCTCGGGCTCGGGTTCCCGCAGCACAGGGGGCGCGGGCTGGTACGGCCGCGGCTGCTTCACGACATGGCCGCTGCGGGCGCCCCGGGGCATCCCGTGGACCCGGCGACGCTCCGCACGCAGAGCCGCCACCACCTCCGTGACGAACTCGGGCGAGGAGCGGGGCCGGCCCGTGCCCTCGCTGCCTGTCGTGTCGACGACCGAGCGCGAGGGCCGGCACCGGCAGCTGCCCGAGTCGTCCAGCAACCAGCCGTCCTCGCAGAGGGCGACCTCGCATCCGGACGGGGCCAGTAGCTCGTAGGCGAGGCGGTCCGCCCGGTCCGCGATCTCGGGACCGGTCAGGTTCGAGTACCGCTGGAACCAGCGTCGCTCCGCCCGAAGGCGCAGATCGCCGGCACTGCGCCGGCCGAGCTGATCGAGAACGAGGGTGCGGACGTCGTGCGGAATGCCGCCCCGGCGGACCAGGGCGGCCAGCAGCGGCCCCGGCAGACCTTCGGTGACCCACACGGCCGGGTGCTGGCCCTGCGGCATGTACGGCGTGCTCATCAGCGCTCTCCGGCGGCGAACAGGGTCTCGAAGGCCTTGCGGACGGCCTCGGCATCGTCCGGGTCGATCCTCCCACGGCGTGCCTCATGCTCCGTGCGACAGTCCGGGCACGGGCCGTCGGCCGGCCGGGCTTGGGTCAGCTCTTCCTCACCTGGCCGCTGTGGCGGTTGAGTCGGTCGAGCGCACGGCTGGTGGGGTGAGGTTTCACGCTCGGGTGAAGGCCGCTGCCGCGGTGTGTTCACGGTGCGGTTGGGTGTCGTCCCGGGTGCACGGCCGGTACGTGCGGCGACTGGCCGATGCCGCGAACGGAGGCGTCCGGGCGATGACCGAGTTGATGGTACGTCGGTTCCGCTGTGAGAACCCGGCATGCCTCACGGTCACGTGCGTCGAGCAGGTGGACGGGCTGACGACAACTCATGCCCATCGCACGCCACTGTTGTGGCAGAGCTTGCCTCGATCGCGCGGTCGGTGGCCGCCAGGCCCGGAACCCGACTGGCCGCGGGCGCTGGTGGTGCCGCGCTGAGTCGGAGTTCGCCATGCCCGCCGGGCACATCGTCGAGCGGGAGATCGCCGAGACGGTGTCAAGGGCAGCGCTCCCTGCACGGATCGCCAAGCCGACTCCCTTCACGCACCTCGGGAGCTGTTCACCGCTCTGGAGTGAACAGGTGTGCCTGTTGGATCCCGGCCTTGCGCAGTTCGTCCGCGACGATGAGCAGCACGGTGCGTGCCATGTGCGGGAAGATCATGCCCTTGCAGTCCAGCCAGACTCTCGGCACCGCGGGGTCGATGCCGACGTAGTTGGGGTTGTAGAGGTCGGTGTCGCCGATGATCTCCTCGGCCTCTTCCGGCGGGAGTTCCCGGCCGTCTTCGAGAACCGCCCACAGCCGGTTCTCAGCAGCCGCGGTGAGCGCGGCAACGGCCAGGTCGTGGTTGTCCGATTCGACAGCGACCGAGAAGGCCTGGGTGAGCGCACCGCCGTTGTCGCCCCCGATGATGCGCAGCAGGTTGCGGTCCGTCGTGATGCCACCGGGCCGGCTCTCGCTGAGAACGGCTCGGCTCATCCAGTGGGCAGCCTGGGTCGGGACCCACTGGCAGACATCGGCGATGCGCCAGAGCATGGACGGGTCCGGGTGTCGTGCGGCTTCCTCGAACTGGGCGCGGGCCACGTCCCAGTCGTCGATCCCGCCTTCTTCCAGGATTTGGCAGCCCCGCCGGAAGTGCGCCTCGGCGTCGCTGCTGCTGATGGTGGTCGGCAGCGACTTCGTCTCATCGTCCATGGTGGCCATGCGTAGCACGAGACGCTGACAGTCGGTCTGTCCCCGAGGGTTTCCGGATGGGGACGTGCGGACACACGCACCCCCGTTCACCCGAATGCCCGCCGAGATGGCAGCCAGGGCGGGCCAGGCCAAGGGTGACGGCATGAGCGACGACCTCCGGCGCGGAGCCGACACCCAGGTGCTGGACAGGCTGACCGAGATCCGCCCGCGTCTGGAGGCGCTGTAAAGGGACCTGCATGCCAACCCCGAGCTGTCGTTCGCCGAGACCCGGACGGCGGGCGTGGTGGCGGACGACCTGAAGCGGCTCGGGTTCGAGGTCACCACCGGCGTCGGCCGCACCGGGGTGGTGGGTGTCCTGGCCAACGGCGAGGGGCCCAGGGTGTTCCTGCGGGCGGACTTCGACGCACTGCCCGTTCGGGAACAGACCGGCCTCGACTACGCCAGCAACGCGACCGGCACCGACCCGGACGGTCGGCAGGTGCCGGTGATGCACGCCTGCGGACACGACATGCACGTCACCTGCCTGCTCGGCGCCCTGGACCTGCTCGCCGCAGCACGCCGGTCGTGGTCCGGCACGATCGTCGCGGTGTTCCAACCCGCCGAGGAGATCGGCGCCGGCGCGCAGGCCATGGTCGACGACGGGCTCTTCGCCACAGCCGGCACCCCCGACATCGTCCTGGGCCAGCACGTGGCACCCCTCCCGACCGGGATGATCGGCTGCCACCCCGGACCCGCACTGGCCGCCACCGACGCGCTGCGGGTGCGCATGTTCGGACGCGGCGCCCACGGCTCACGCCCCGAGATGGCGATCGACCCGGTCGTCATGGCCGCCGCCACGGTGCTGCGCCTGCAGACGGTGGTCTCGCGCGAGATCGCCGGCGGCGACACCGCTGTCGTCACCGTCGGAGCCCTCAACGCGGGGACGAAGGACAACGTGATCCCCGACGAGGCCGAGCTCAAGCTCAACATCCGCACCTACACCCCCGAGGTCCGCACCACCGTCCTGGACAGCGTCACCCGCATCGTCAACGCCGAAGCCGCCGCCTCCGGAGCCCCCCGCGCCCCGGAGATCACCCCCCTCGACACGTTCCCTGTCCTGGTCAACGACCCCGCAGCGGTCCAGCGCACCATGGGAGCCCTGGCCGCGCACTTCGGCGAGCACGCCATCGTCGACCACGGGCCGGCCACCGGCAGCAAGGACTGCGGCATCCTCGCCTCCGCCTCCGGAGCACCCCTGTGCTACTGGTTCTTCGGCGGCGCCGACCCCGCCGTCTACGCAGCCGCCGAGAAGAACGGGACCCTCGGAAGCGACATCCCCTCCAACCACTCCCCGCACTTCGCCCCGCTCATCAACCCGACCATCGACATCGGCGTCCAGGCCATGACCATCGCCGCACTCAGCTGGCTCACCCCCCGCTGACGCCCCTTGCCGGACCGCTCCGAACCGCTGACATACCCCTGACCTGCAAGCCTACTGACGGCATCGCGTAGTGGGTTGGCGCGAGTCACCCGGACCGAGACCGGTGTTGAGGTCCTGGTGAGGTGCCGGATGCTCGTCGGCAACCGGGAGTCGGGGCGCCAGGATTCAGGGGTGACGAATCTGATCGACATGAGCGAGCGCGAGTACTTCGTCCAGTTCACCAAGCGGACCGGCATGTCCATCGGCCGCACATCCCTCACCGGCGTGGCAGCCTTCATGGTGGGTTACGACCAGGCGGCCCAACGGCCCGGCGGGCTGGTCCTGGCTGGTCGGCGCGAGTGGCTGATGACGAATTACCAGGTAAGCGGCAACCTCATCTGGGAAGCCCAGACGTAGGACGACGTCGGCGCGCAGGCCCGTGGTCGGTGCCGCTGCACGTCGGTGTCAGTGGCTGTCGTCGTCGGTGGCGAAGTCGGGCAGTTCGGTGGACAGGAGTTGTTCGGCGCCGTGGTCGAGGCGCTCCTGCATCTCGTGGGAGCGGGGCAGCATGGTCTTCTCGTAGGCCTCGATGGCGTCGGCGACGCTGTCGCTGCCCACGATGGCGAGGGCGAGTTCGGCGGCATCGAGCATGGCGAGGTTGACGCCGACGCCGAGCGGGGGCATCAGGTGGGCGGCGTCGCCGAGCAGGGTGACGGTGGGGTCGGGCTCCCAGGTGTGGGGCACTGGAAGGGCGTTGATGGGGCGGTCCACGTAGCGGCCCTCATTGTCCGTGAGCAGTCGGCGCAGGGTCGGCGACCAGTCGCGGTAGCGCTCCAGGAGCAGGGCGCGGATGCCGTCGGTGTCCTCGATGGTCAGGCCGCCGGTGGTGATCCAGTCGACGGGGACGCGCTGGAAGATGTAGACGCGGATGTGGTCGCCGCTGTTGCGCTGGGCGAACAGGCCGCGTTCGCCGTCGGCTGCTGCGGCGCTGCCCCGGCCGACGAGCTCGGCGATGTCGGGGTGCTTGTTGTCGACGTCGTGGAACCAGGCTTCGAGGAAGCTCACCCCGCTGTATTCGGGGAGGGCGGGTGAGACGGCGCGGCGGACCTTCGACCAGGCGCCGTCGGCGCCGACGACCAGGTCGGCCTCGGCGACGGTCCCGTCGGCGAAGTGCAACCGGCGCGGCCCTTCCGCGGGTCCTTCGACCGCGGTGAGGGTGTGGCCCCAGCGGACGGTGCCGAGCGCCAGGGAGTCGAGGAGGAGGTCGCGCAGGTCGCCGCGGTCGATCTCCGGTTTGAAACGTTCGCCCTCCTCGGGGGTGTGGTGGAAGACGATCGTTCCTTCGGGATCCAGCTGGCGCATCTCCTGCCCTTCGGGGCGGGAGAGACGGAAGAACTCCTCCAGCAGCCCGGCTTCACGCAGGGCGATCTGGCCGTTGTCCTCGTGCAGGTCGAGGGTTCCGCCCTGGTTGCGGACGTCGGGCCCGGCCTCGCCGTCGTAGACGATGACATCGATGTTGTGGCGCTGGAGGACACGGGCGCAGGTCAGGCCACCGGGTCCGGCGCCGATGATCGCGATGCGCGGCGCGGGTGTGGGTGCCAACGCGGGTGTGGGTGTGGGTGTGGTGTTCATGGTGGTACTCCGTTCGCGTCGCCCGGCACTGGGCAGCCGTGCGGGAAGGTGCCCGTACAGGGCGAGGTGAGTCGGCCGCGGCGCTCTCGCCGGGGCCGGCGGGGCGGTGGTCCGCGCTGCCGCCACTCCAGAAAAACACAACCACCAAAAAAGTGCAACGGCACAACTTTTTTACCCTGACACCTTTATGTACGATGGCAGCATGACGATCCCGACCACGCCCTCTGCTCCGACCCCGCCCCCTCCTCCGGCCGGGCGGCGCGAACGCAAGAAGGCCGCCACCCGCCAGGCCCTCGCCGACGCCGCCCTGAACCTCTTCCTCGCCCGCGGCTACGACCAGGTGACCCTGCACGAGATCGCCGAGGCCGCCGACGTGTCCACCACGACGCTCCTCAAGCACTTCCCCAGCAAGGAGGCCCTCGTCTTCGACGAGGAGGCCGACCAGGAGGCCGGGCTCGTCGACGCCGTCCGCGACCGCGCACCCGGGACGACCGTCCCCCAGGCGCTGGGCGCGCACGTCAAGCGTGTCCGCCTTCGCCCGGCCGACTCGGCCCCCCGCTACGCCGACTTCTTCGACCTGGTGACCGGCACCCCCGCCCTCGCCGACTACGCCCACCGCATGTGGATGCGCCACCAGGACGCCCTCGCCCGTGCCATCGCCGACGACGCCGGCCTTCCGCCCGGGGACCCGCACAGCGCAGCCCTGGCCCGATTCGCCCTGGAGGCCTCCGCCCTCGCCCACCGCTCCGAGGACCCGGAACAGGCCGTCGACGCCGCCTTCGACCTCCTCGAACGGGGATGGGGCGCCACATCGGCCCACCGGCCCGGCTCCGGCCGCACCTCACCGGCAGACCGCAGCCACCGGAAAGCCCCCGGCGCCGGCGCCGGGGGCTGACAGGGCGGCCACCCGGCTGCGGGTCGTCAGAAAACCCGTGGCGGCCTCACCGGTCCCCACCCCGGGGTCGGCGAAGTGGGCCGGGTACGGTCCCATCGGCCGCTTCCTCGCCGGTGCAGGTTTCGTTCTCGCCGTGCAGCAGCCGGGCCCCGACGGTCAGGAACTCCGCGCTCGCGGCGAAGAACTCTTCACCCTGCTCGGCCACCAGCCGGGCCGCCTCACGGATCCCGGCGATCTCACCCGCGATCCACCCGGTCTCCGTACCGGGCACCCGGTCTCAGTGCCGAGCGGGGTCCGGCATGTTGACCCCGGGGACGGCTTCGGAGAAGGCCGCGGCGACACGCTTGTTGATCACATCCGTCATCTGGGCGCGAATGTCCTTCGTGACGGCCTGGAACGCCGTGTCGGCGCGGGACCTGCTCAGCTTCCATGGGGGCGAGGCAGAGCACGTGAGGGACAACGCCAGCAACCGAAAGCTGCTGAGCGTCCCTCCCATCCGGTTGGGCGTGGTACCGGTGGCCTCCACCAGTACGGACCCCTCCCGTGCGGTGCGGCAGTCCACCGACGTCTTCCTGGGCCTGCCCGCGACTGTGTCGCCCTTGACCGTGCCCTCGCACGACACCCGCGTCCCCTGGAAGCCGGCGTGGAAGCCCGTCACGACCTTCCCGTTCCGCCAGCCCGCCGGGGCGGAGTCGCCCATCCGCCGCAGGTCGAAGCGCACCGTGCAGCGCAAGGTGCCGGAGAAGTCCCTGCTCGTGATCCTGTCGCCCTTGACGACGAAGGTGAACTCCTGCAGCCCGACAGGTGCGGACACCCGCTCGTTGACCCGCGCGAGAAGAAAATCCGCGAAGTCGTTGCTGTCAGCCACACGCCCCGCCGTCGACCCGACAACCGCGACGGCAACAGCGGCGACGGTACTCAGCATGCGCACGCGCATGGCACGGCCTCCCTCGGACAGCACCTGCCCGGCCGGGCCGTGTCACACCAGATGATCCCGGATCAGCACACCACGGCGCAGCCGTTCCCCCACCCCCGTACACGGGCGGCTCGAGGGCCGTTGCAGGGCCGGGAAGCGGAGCCGACGGCCACGCCGAAGAGCCAGAAGCAGTTGCCGCGCTTGCGGGTCGAAGCAGTCGAGGCCCGTCGGCGAGGCAACCCCCGCCGCGTAAACCGACGCCTCCGCCGCCATGCTCCAGCGCTTGGGGAAGTGGATCAGCGGACCGCGGGCCTCGCGGATCAGCAGGCCGGCCGACCACGGCGAGATGCCGTCCTCGTCCTCGGTGCGATCCGGCCACCGCTCCAGGAGCGCGGAGACGAAGGCCGCTTTCGACTCCGGACCCGGGTGGCGACCCGGCGGTCCGGGACCGGTCTCCATCAGCTGACCAGTCCCACCGACGATCGACCGGTGCCGACATCTCGCGGCTCGACCTGAGCCGCAGGCGCGTTAGAGCTGGAGGATCCGGCGCCACCAGGGCTGCGGAGCAGAGGGCGCCGTCTCGGGGGTGGCGGGGCCGGGGCGGCTCTCGATCGGGGTGTCCCACTCGATCAGCGCACCGGGGAACCAGGTGACCGGTTTGGTGTCGCCACACGCGTTCGCCCAGGCGGCGACGCGTTGGGCGCTGTCCCGGTCGGGCAACAGGCCGTGTTCGTTGGTGCCCACGCCGAGACTGAGCACACCGTCGTCGTAGAGGTCGTTGCACAGCCAACTGTGGAGCAGCCCGTAGTCGTAGCCGAGAACCTCCCAGCCGAGTTCGTGTCCGCCCTCGGCCACCTTCCGGGCGGCCTGACCGACGCCCCGACCGTCGAGGTGGGCGAACAGCACCGGCTCGTCCGTCCCGGCCGCGCGGATGTCCGCAACGAAGCCGCCGACATGCTCGGACGGCACCAGCAGCGCGTACAGGCGCGCCTCCGCGGGCAGCTGGAACAGGAGGCAGGCCGCCAACGCCTCCCGGGCGGTAGCGAACCAGCAGCCACCCAGCGAGAGCCGGTCGCTCAGGCACTCGGACGCCGTGATCAGCCGCTCCGTCCTGGGCATACCCGAGCCCGCGAGCAGCTCGGGCGCGGTGACGAAGTAGCCGGCGAGCAGGATCCCGTCGGGCACGTCAACGTCGGAAGGAAGACCCTCATTCATGCCCGCACCGTACCTGACCTGCGATGTCAAAGTCCGATGAGATGAATCCCAGCAGTCGAGATCCGCTGAGACCCGTCAGACTTCGGTGTGCCGGTGGTCAACGGGCTGCTGCCGGACAGGGTTGTCCCAGCTGACCCGTGCCACCGCGGCTTGACCCGCCTCGGCGAGGTTCGACCGTGTACTCCCGGCTCTGGGTCCGGTTCTAGGATTTGCGGTATGGCAACAAGACTCGTACAGATCAACATGAAGGCCCAGGACGACTCCGTGCTCGGCCGGTTCTGGGCGGAGGCACTCGGCTGGGGTGTCGACAGCGAGGGACCCGGCGTGACAAACCTCGAACCCGTGGGCTTCGACTACCCCGACCCCGCGGCCGTCTGCATCGACATCATCACCCGTCCCGAACCCAAGACGGTGAAGAACCGGGTGCACCTCGACCTGGCCACCACCTCGGCTGCCCACCAGGCGGAGTTGGTCGCGCGTCTGAAGGACCTCGGCGCGACGCTCGCCGATGTGGGCCAGGGCGATGTCCCCTGGACGGTCATGGCCGACCCGGAGGGCAACGAGTTCTGCGTCCTGGAACCCCGCCCTGTCTACCGGGACACCGGGCCGATCGCCGCGGTGGTGGTCGACTGCACCGACCCGCGAGCGATGGCCCGGTTCTGGGGCGAGGCGACGGACTGGACTGTGCACGAGGTCGCCGACGACCACGCCTCCCTGCGCTCCGCCCAAGGCGTCGGCCCCTACCTGGAGTTCGTACGCACTCCCGACACCAAGAGCGGGTGGAACCGCGTCCACCTCGATGTCGCTCCCTACCTCGATGACGACCTGGCAGCAGAGGAATCCCGACTGCGTACCCTGGGCGCCACCGACCCTGGCATCGACCAGTCCGTCATCTCCTGGAGAATCCTGGTCGACCCGGAGGGCAACGAGTTCTGCCTCCTCAGCCCTCGCTGAGCCTGAGCAGCGGCTCCGGCCCTCTCGGGTCAGCGGCGAGGACCGCGTGGCGTCAGCGCATGCCGCCGGAGACGGGGACGGCGTCCCCGGAGATCCAACGCGCATCGTCGGACGCCATGACGGCCCGAATGGGCCGTAAGGTCAACCTCACCGTCCACGAGCTCAAGCGCCTGGCCCGCAACGCCGCCGGGTCAGGACCCTTGCCGGGACCGTGTGCGTATCAGGTGACGGGTGCTGAGCGACGGCCGGGCCCGCCCGTCAGTCGATGCCTTCGGTGATGCGGAAGTCGCGCTCGAAGCCCTCGGGGAGGGCCACCAGCGCCTTCTGGTACGCCTCGCTCTCGTAGGCCGCGACGGCCTGTTCAAAGCTGTCGAACTCGATCAGAACGACGCGTTGCGTGATTCCGGCCTCGTGGGCGACGACGCGAGCGCCACGGGACAGCAGGCGCCCGCCCCCGGCCCGGACAGCCGGACCCGCCAGCTTGTCGTAGGCAGTCAGCCTCTCCGGGTCGGAAATGGCGGGGTACACACTGACCCAGTAGCCCTTGGCCATGGAAACCTCCTGTGTTCGGCCGGACACGTCCGACTTCGAATTGACACCCGGATCGATCGATCCCGGCGACGGGTACTGCGGTCGGCGGAATCGCCGTATGCGCAGGCTAGAACTAGACGTGCCGCCGAGGGAAAGACCGGTACGACATAGAGTCAGAACGGATCGTTATCAATCGGCGGGGAGGGCACGTGGCGCCGGATACGGTGAGCCTGCGGTACTTCCTGGTGCTGGCGCAGGAGTTGAACTTCACCCGCGCGGCCGCACGGATCGGTGTCGCACAGCCCGCACTCAGCGCCCGGATCCGCCGGTTGGAGGCGGAACTCGGTACGGCCCTGCTGGTCCGCACCACGCGTAGCGTCGTACTGACCACCGCCGGTGCGGCTTTGGCGGAGTCCGCGCCGCCCGCGCTGGCGGCGCTGGACCGGGCCTGGGACACCGCCCGGAGCGCGGCGGCCGGTGAACTGGGCACAGTGCGCATCGGATACAGCCTCAGCACCGGGGCCGAGACGGCACCGGCCCTGGTGGACAGGCTGATGCGCGGCACCAGCGGACTCGACGTCGGCGCGGTCCCGATGGCGACCCCGGAGATCTCCCCCGCGGTCGCCGACGGCCACATCGATGTCGGCATCACCCGCGGTGAACAGCCGGGCCGTGGCGTGCGCCGGTTCCTGCTGCGGCGTCTGCGCGTCGGTGTCCAGCTGGCGCAGCACCATCCGCTGGCCGAACACCCGGAGATCGAGATCGCCGACGCGGCCGCGTATCCGCTGCGGCTCCCGAACCGTGCGACCAACCCCGTGATCCACGATCAGCTGTCCGCACTGTTCCGAGACACCCGACCACACCCCCGATTCCACACGCCCGCCGTCTCTTTCGACATGTCCCAGCGCGACCTGCGTGACGGGGTCACCCTCGCCCCGGCCGGAGAAGCCGCAGCCACGGCACAACCGGCCGGCCTCACCTGGCGACCGCTGCGGGGCGCGCCCGGCCTGACGATCCACCTGGTCCTCCCACGCGAGCAGTCACCACTGCACCGCCGTATCCGTGCCGTCGCCAAAACCCTGGCGCACGAGCTGCACTGGCTGCCGGACTGACGAGCAGGAGGCCGAGCGAGACGGACGCCGGTGGTCGTGAGGCCGAAGACCTCGCGCCCGGCGGACGCGCCGGCGCCCGGCCGGCCGGCGTCCTCGGGGCCAGGGCCAGCCGGAACACGGTCATGCGACTGGTCGACGCGCTCCCGTATCCCCAGCCGCCGAGCGGTACATCTCCCACCACGGCTCGTGCCTGCGCGCGACCACCGCCCAGGCGGCCCCGGAGAAGGCAGGGGGCCAGGCACCGGCGGAGGCGGACGAAGGCTCGCCATGACCCACCGGGCACCGGTTCGCCGACCTCACCCGCGCCAAGCACTGACGATCTGCCCAGCCTCCGCACGTGCGTCAACGGTCTCGAACGGGATCTCCCCGCTGTCACCGCCGGCCTGACGCTGCCGTGGAGCTCCGGCGTCGTCGAAGGCCAGGTCAACCGAATCAGAATGATCAAGCGCCAGTTGGACGGACGGGCCGGCTTCAGCCTGCTGCGGAATCGTGTCCTGCTCGCTTCACAACGCCACTGTCGGTCGCCGGTGCCATGATCACCGCACAGCGACGTGAGGACGTGAGGAGAACGCCATGGGCACCTGGGGCACCGGTCCATTCGACAACGACACGGCCGCGGATTTCGCCAACACCCTCGACGATGCCGGGGCCGAGGAACGCGAAGCCCTGATCCGTGGCGTCATCGTCCGCACCCTCGGCGCGACCGACGATCTCAGCGACGCTGAGGAGGCGGTCGGGGCAGCAGCCGTGCTGGCCTCGCAGTGCCCGGCCGGCCAACCAAGCAATACAGGCTACGGCCCGAAGACACCCATGCCGGAGTTCCCCACCGATCTTCGGATACTCGCTGCTGAAGCACTCACGCGCATCGCAGCCGACGACTCCGGATTGGTATCGAACCACGTGGAATCGGGCGCCGCACACCGCTGGTTCGCCATGGTCAACGCACTTCGCGCGGTACTTGACCCACCGCCGCCTTCATTCGACATCCCGCTCTTCGACCTCGAAACCTGACGCAGCGTCACAGATCGCAGAGATGGACAAGAACCCGAACTCGTGATCAATGCCGTTCGCCGTAAGCGTCGCGTCGATCCAGCTGCGCAGTCCGACGCCGGCGGGGTCGACCCGGGCGAGCCATGGCACCGGCTGGAGCAGGTCGTCGTATCGGCGAGTGCCGGGGTCGGTGAGGAGGGTGCGGGGTTCGTCGGGGGCAGGGTCGGCGACCAGGCACAGCCAGGCCAGGCCGGCGCCGATGCGGACCTCGGGTGGTCGTCCAGGGTCTGACCAGAGGTCCCGGGCCCATGTGTGAGCGTGTTCACCCCGCCGGATCGCGCCCACAGCCGTCCGCACGCCGCAGTCCGCGCCGACCCACCGTTCGGGCCAGCCGGCCTGATTGAGCGGTCCGTGCCGACCATCAACGCGGAGGCCCGACCTCGACCTGGGAGTTCTCGATCCGGCCCGCAGTTCCGGTGTTCTGACGCTGGACTCCGACACCGTGGGTGCCTTTTTGTCGGGTCGCCCGTCTCGTCCAGGACCAGCACGGCCTCCTCGTCGCCGCGGTTGTCCGAGGTCCGATCAGAGCGTGAAGCGCGTGAGGCACGAGTCCGGTTTCCGTTCGTACCTCACAGTTGTCCGGGAGTTCGTCAGGCCGGTCGGGCAGGTCGGACAGGTGAGCCGAGTCCGGGCCACCGAAGGCTCGGCTCGGCACACCTCACCGCCGCAGGGGCCGGTCGGTGGGGTCGGACGCTTCCGATGCTCCGCAGCCGGGTTCACGGTGCCTGCGGGTCAGGGCCGTACGGCCCGCGTGTCGGTACCGAGCGCGTCCAGGAGAGCCAGTGCCAGGTGGTGGGCCTTCTCCTCTCGGGCGGCCGGTGACGTGCGGGCGGGTCGGCCCTTCGCGTCGAGGTAGAGCCCGGTGCGGCCTTCCAGTACGGCCGAGGACGCTGCGGCGAGCGTCGAGGCGGCGGCTGTGTCCGCGCTGCGCCGTGCCGGGCCGAGCCGGTAGTACAGCGCCCAGCCGGCCCGCATCGCGGGCGGCAGGAAGGTGCGGTCCATGGCGCGCGTCATGCTCGTGTCCGCCGGTCCCGGGTCGACGGCGGTGACCGTCACCGGGTCGTCCCCCAGTTCCCTGGCGAGCGCGAATCCGGCCATCAGGGCGAGCAGTTTGCTGCGGGCGTATGCCGTCATCGCGACATACGGCAGCGCTTCGGCCTGTGGGTCGTCGAGCGCGTCGGCGGCCCGCCGCACCATCTTGTGCGCGCTGGAGTTGACCAGCACGACCCGGGAGGCGTGGCCCGCCCGCGCGCTCCCGGCCAGTCGGCCGTGCAACAGCCGGGTCAGCAGGAGCGGTGCGACGGCGTTGACGGCGAGGTTCGCCTCCAGGCCGTCCGGGGTGGTCTGCCGGGAGCCGTTGTTGACGCCGGCGTTGTTGACCAGCAGGTGCAGCTGCGGGTGGCCGGCGAGGACCTCGTCGGCGAGCCTGCGGACGTCGCCCAGCACCCCGAGGTCGGCGACCAGCAGGCGGACCGAGGCCGGGTCGGCCCCCGCCGCCTCGGCGATCCGCCGGACGGCGACCTGCCCGCGTTCCGGGTCCCGGCCGGTGACGGTGACCTGGGCTCCTTGGCGGGCCAGGCCGACGGCAGTGCTCAGGCCGATGCCGCCGGTGCCGCCGGTGACCAGGGCGACCCGCCCGGTCAGTGAACGGTCGGGAACTCCTGTGCTCACGGCCGCCTCCCCTCCATGTGTTCGTCCGGGCCCGCGGCGTGTGCGGAGCCCGGGAATACCGATGCATGTACTGCATTCGATGCACTGACTGCACCGAACTGCTGCACCGGATACTAGGCCGCACGGAACTGAAGTGCAACGGTTGCATGACCTGCATCCAAGGCAATTGATGCACTGACTGCATCGAGAGGCCTAGGATGGTGCCATGGACCAGCGACCCACGCTCCGCGAGCGCGAACGGCAGCAGCGGCACCAGCTCATCGCCGACACCGCGCTCCGGCTCTTCGCCGACCGCGGCTACGAGGACACGACGGTGCAGGACATCGCCGCCACGGTCGGCATGGCACCGCGAACGTTCTTCCTGCACTTCCCCAGCAAGGACGACGTGCTGTTCGACCTGGACGCCCGGCGCTGCACCGACCTCGCCGACCGGCTCGCCGCCCGCACGCCGGGCGCCGGCGCCCTCGACACGGCCGAGCGCGTCGTCCACGGCTGGATCACCGAACGCGGACCGGAGACCGAACAGTTGCTGACCCGGGTCATCGGCGGGTCACCCGCCCTCGCCGCCCGTGCCCGCCTCCAGGCATCCCGCTACCAGGAACTACTGACCGCCGCCCTGCACACCGAGCTCGGCACCGGCCCGGACGACCCCCACCCGGCCATGGCCGCCGCGGCCGCCCTCGCAGGCTGGGAGCACATCGGCCGCCGCCACGCCACCGGCCAGGTCGCCACCGCTGACCTGCCCGGGCTGCTCGCGAACGCCACCGCCGCAGCCGCCCTGCTCACCACCTGAATGAGGTCCGCCGTCCTGGCCGAGTTGCTGCACGACCGCGACACCGCAAGCGCAGCAGTCATCAACCCGGCGATCCCGGTCCCCGTCCTGCACCGCATCCTGGCTGCGGCTGCGGCAGCCGTGGCAGCCAAGCCCTGAACATCGACACCCCGCACCACGGCCATGGGCACGTCGACGCTGAACGGGACACAGGCGGATACCCGCCGCGGGTGTGAGCCCGGCCAGGTGCGGCGTTCGTCGGGCGGGAAGGCCACGGCCGGGAGGGGAGGCCGCACCGGGGCACGGTCCGCCGGGAACCGCGATGCCCGCGGGAGGCGACTACTTGGGTGTCGTCATGTCGGCTTCGTGCTCGGCCTCCGGTCGTTCACCGCGTTCCCCGAGGGAGGCCGTCCGTGGCTTCGGTGCTGCTGAGTGTCCTGGCAGGCCTGTTGCTGCCCGTCGCCGTCCTCCTGCTGGTGGTCGGCAGAAGGTGGCTCTGGGGTCCCGAGGCGCTGGAACTGCGTTGGCGCCTCCTCTTCGTGGCGGTCCTCGCCGTGCTTCTCCTGGTGATCGGCGCGGGGCTGTGGAGCGATGCCGTCTGCGGCGCCGACTGCGAGCCGGTGTTGACGCCTGTCTACCCCTGATCGCCACCCGCCTGGCAGCCAGGCGGGACGTGCCCGCCCGGCCACCGATCGAACCCCGGCACGAGCAGTCCGCACGCAGCCCGACACCGCTGCAGTCGGCGCAGACGCTCAGTTCGCAGCTCCCCCCACCCGCTCTTCGCAGGTTCTTCCGACGGCGTCAGCGCGGGCTGCCGTTGGGCCTACCGGGCGTCGCGCCGCCGACGCGCGCGCTCGAACTCGTCGACATCCGATATCCAGGGACCGTGCTGTTCGAGTGCGGCGCAGCCGCCGCGGACGAAGGTGCTCACCAGGTTCCGGTACCCGGCGATCCCGTCGACCAGGCGGTACTCGACCCGGTACTCCGGCTCCGATCCGCCTTGACCCTCGCGCAGCGTCGTGATCCGGGCGATGGAGTCCGCGTAGAAGTGGAGCTGGATCCCTTCGCCCAGCTCCTCGTCCTCGATGGTGAACACCTCGTTGTCGGCGGCGGAGCGATCGCCGACGAACTCCCAGAACTCCGCGGCGGCAGTACGGGGACCGTCCCGTAGCCACTTCTTCTCGACGCCCTTGTCGTCGGTGAACGACAGGGCCGTCTTCCTCGCACTCCCCCCGAGGTCGGCGTGGTGGCCGGCAGCCTCCTCGTCATCCTCCATGGATGTGTTCCTGGAGCGGTCCGCGGCCTCCGAGCACATCAGGAAGCTCACGGTACGCACCGCGTCATCGACGAGCCCGGGGTGGGCACGGCGCACGGCCGCTTCGACCGTCGTCTCCATCCGTTCCCAGTCGCGCTTGTCCGTGGCGCGCTTTCCCCGTCGCGGATCGCGGCCGATCCGCCTCCCGGCGCACGCCTGCTCCGCAGTGGCGATCACTTGCATGACCTCGGGCAGCAGGGCCGGGTCGACGGCGTCCGGCGTCCGCTTCGGAGCCGTCGAGCCGTGCAGGTACTGGCCCGTGTACCTCAGAATCGCGGCGTCGAGTGGACCGAGTACTGTTCCGCGCTCCGCGCGACGGCGCTCCGCGTGGTACTCCTGAGCTCGTTTCCCGTTCGACGTCTCGGTCGCCGCGCGCATCGCCGCGCATACCTGACCGCGCTCCAGGAGACCGATGTCGGCCCCGTGGGCGATGAGCCGACTCCTGTCCCACTCGATGCGCTGGAAGAGCGCGTCGACGTCCGCGGGCGCGGCCAGGAGGATCGGGTCAAGGAGCGCGACGGCAGCGTTCTCGTCGAGCCGGCCCCGGGTTCCGGCGGCGTCGCACAGCGGAAGGACCGCACTCCACAACAGCAGGTGTCTGGCCAGGTCCTCCCGGATCACCGCGAGATGGGCTTCGCTGATCGGGAACGTGAACGTACGGGGCTCGTGGTTGGCATCGGCCCCGGCACCGAGCATCAGATTCAGCTCGCCGTCCTCGCGGATCGCGTTCGGGATCCAGCCGCTGGAGCGTGTGAAAACGATCTCTCTCATGGGTCATTCCTTCCCGGAACAGCAGCAGCCGGCCTCTTGGTGACGTTGCGGCCCCACCCCGCTCGCCTGTTCACGACCACCGTGCACACTCGACGTCGAGGCGTGGGTCGGTGCGCACCCAGACTTCTCCCCCGGCGGCACCGGCGGCACCGGCCGGAGCGTCGACTCGTTCGAGACCGAGGAACTCGATCAACTTGAGCAGTTCGGCTCGTTCGGCTCGGTCCTCGTCGACCCCATGCGAGTTGAAGAAGACGTAGTACTGGTCGATCGGGTCCACACAGCCCGAATCCGCCCAGATCCGGGCGACTTCCTCGATCGCCGCTGCTTCCGTCGTGATCGTGGCGGCGCGGGCGGCACCGCGGGTCTCCGGTGATGCGTCGAGGTCGGCGAGGTCGGAGAACCACTGGCCGAAGCGGTCGAGGCCGGCGAATCCGTTCTCGAAGAACAGCATCGCGCTCGGAAGGTAGCGATTGCCCCTGTCGACCTGGAGGTATTCCGACCGGGGCTGGTCCGCGTCCCTGATCCGGGAGATCACACCTTGCCCGGGCATGAGTACCAACCTCTGCCCCGACGGTTCGTCCTTGATGGTGTAGGTGTCAGAGTCCCGATCGCGGAAGAACGCAGAGAACGCCACGTAGGCCTCCTGCGGGTCACCCACGGAGACCTGTTGGTCGTCGCCGTCACCGACAGCGAAGACGAACTGTTTCGGTCCGGGCTTGTAGGGGCGAGCCATGTGCGTCCTTCGTTCACGTGGGATGGATCCACCGGCGTAGTCGAATCAGAGCGGACAGGCCTGTCCGTTCATCGCTGACGAGGAGCCAGGCGATCCGGCGGATCGGCCTGCCCCCGCACCCCGCCAGCGGTCACGCCCCACCAGGCCCCCCGTGGGCGGCGAGGGCCGCCTCCACCCGGTTGCGTCCACCGATGGTGGTCGAGTGGAGCGAGGTGTGCTGCGGCGTTCGGCATTCGATCATGATGCCCTCTGACCATCGGAGCTCATCAACCAGGGGTGCGGATCGGCCCGACGGAGAGACCGTCAAAGCGGCCTGTGGGCGGTCAGTGCGCAGCCGTGTCGTCCGGGCCGCCGGGCAGGGTCGGCAGTGGCCAGGCCGGGTCGGGTGACCAGGCGGTCCACGGGTCGCCGAACGGGCCGGCCTGTTCCTGGAGGAGGCCCAGGGCACGCCGGCGCGCGTGGTCGACCAGGGTGTGGAGGTCGTCGCCGATCAGGCCAAGTCGCCGGGCCTGCGCGTACTCGTCCTCGTCCTTCCACGACCAGGTCGAGAGGTCGGGCTCCGCCACCAGGTCGACGCACAGGTCGAGGGTGTCGATCCCGACGCCCGGCCGGCGGATGTAGGGGAGCTCGAAGTTCACGTACCAGCGGATCGGATTCCCCGTGACGGCGTCCTGGAACCGGTGAATGCTGAAGTGCTCCCCGGTCAGGAAGGTGCTGCGCAGGGCGGTGCCCGTCCAGCGGTAGGGGGCGGTGGTCCAGGTTCCGGCGGCGAGACTCCGCAGTCCGCTCTCGCGCAGCGCGGTGTCGCCGGTGCGCCAGGCCTCGATCCAGGTGGTCGGGGCGAGGGAGGTGATGCCGGGCCAGTAGGCGAGCTGGAGGGTGTCGCCGGTGTCGGCGAGGACCCGCTGCGGCATCGCGGTCCAGACCCGGCCCCGGTGGACGTCGCGGCGCACCGCGGTGCTGCCGGGCTCGAACCGGGCGGGCGGGACCTGCTCGGCGGGGGAGGTCACGACCGGGTCCCGGTCGTGCAGGCGGGTTCGTGCCAGATCGTGCGGACGACCCGGCCGCCGAGCGAGAGGTGCTCACTGGACCAGGTCCGGCAACACCCGCCGGCGGCATGTCGGCGGGACGGGGCCGACGGCATCTGGGTCCGGGACGGGACGGCGGCAGCTGCCGGGTGGCGGCGGCGGTGCCTGGTGGGAGTCGTCATGCGAAGGCTCTGCCCGCCCCGGCCGCCCGACGAACCCGGACTTCACTCGAACGGAGTAAGGCCGGTTCGTCCTCACCGGGTACTGGCCTGCGCCGATACCCGAATCTCGCCGGGCGCCGGCCGCGCGGACTCGCGCAACTCACCGGCGCGGGCCGACGGGGGTGGCCGAACTCCCCGCCGCAGGTCAGAGTGCCGTACGCTCCCGGCTCCCGGGGTCACCGTCGGCGCGATGAGCGGTGTGGAGAGGCCGGCGCGGGCGAGGTGGCGCCGGAGGGGGCGTTCGCGGCGTACTGAGCCGGGACGGCGCAGCCGAGCCAGTAGCTGCAGAGGCTGCCGTGGGTCTGGGCGGCGGTGACGCGGGCGCGCGAAACGCCGGTCGACCAGGTCGCGCAGCCGGTCGCCGGCGCCCGGGTTCCGCCCCGCAGCGTTGCAGGCACCGGCTCGGCGGGTTCCGCGGTGGGCACCGTTTCGCGCCGGGAGACGACGGGCGTCGGCGGGGCGGGTGGTGCCCGTGTGGGTGGCCGTCGCATGCATGGCGGCGACCCGGACCCGGCCAGATCTTCAAGGACAGTCGGGGCGTCGTCCATGCGGTCGAGGCCGACTGGCGGGGGACGAAGGCGTCTGTCGAAAAAAATTGGATCCGTGTTCGTGCGTCGTGTCGATCTGCGGCTGCGCCGTTCGACCTTGGTGTAGAGAGGGTCGGGTAGCGACCCCCGATCAAGGAGAACGATGATGGCGAAGTACATGCTGATCATGCGTGGCACGGACGAGTCCCTCGCGAAGATGATGGAGACGCCCTTCGAGGAGATGCTCGAAACGGTGGGCCGGTTCAACGAGGAGCTGATCCGGGCGGGCGTGCTCGTCGCCGCCGAGGGCCTGGACGACCCGTCCCAGGGCGTGGTGGTCGACTTCAGCGCGGAGACCCCGGTGGTCACCGACGGCCCCTACGGCGAGACGAAGGAGCTGTTCGGCGGCTTCTACCTGATCGACGTCGCCTCGAAGGAGGAAGCCGTCGAGTGGGCCAAGCGCCTCCCGGCCATCGCCGGCTCGAAGTGCGAGGTCCGTCGTGTGCCGGGCATCGAGGAGTTTCCGCAGGACAACGAGTGGATCAGCAAGGAGCGGGCGTGGCGCGAGCAGACCGGCCAGATCTGACGCCCGCGGCCGCCGACGGCCCGCCGAGCGCCGATGCGGCGCGGCGGGCCGCCGAGGCCGTCTGGCGGATCGAGTCCGCACGGATCGTCGGTGCGCTGGCCCGCTACACCGGGGACTTCGCGCTCGCCGAGGACGTCGCGCAGGAGGCGTTGGCGGAGGCACTGGTCACCTGGGCGCGCGACGGCGCGCCGGCCAGCCCGGTGGGCTGGTTGCTGGCGACCGCACGGCGGCGGGCCATCGACGGCTTCCGTCGCAAGTCGGCGCTCGACGAGCGGTACGCCGTGCTCGCGGGCGAGCTGACGGAGGGTGAGTTCAGCTCGGGCGCGGTGGCCGCGTCCGGCCGGCCGGACGACCTGCCGTGGGATCCCGACCGGGTCGACGACGACGTCCTCGCGCTGATGTTCACCGCCTGCCATCCGGTACTCGCGCCCGAGGCCCGGGTGGCGCTCACGCTGCGCGTGGTGGGCGGCCTGTCCAGTGAGGAGATCGCCCGGGCGTTCCTCGTACCCGTGCCAACCGTCCAGGCCCGGATCACCCGGGCGAAGAAAACGCTCGGCGCAGCGCACGTGCCTTTCGAGCTGCCGCCGTCCGAAGAGCGGCCGGGACGGCTCGGCGGGGTCCTGAGCGTCCTGTACGTGATCTTCACAGAGGGCTCGACGGCGACGACCGGCGACCGCCTGCTGCGCACCGATCTCGCCTACGAGGCTGTTCGGTTGGCCCGGATGCTCACCGCCCTGCTGCCCGCCGAGCCGGAGGTGTACGGGCTGCTCGCCCTGTTCGAACTCACCGCCGCGCGCTTTCCGGCACGTACCGGGCCCGACGGGGAGGCGGTGCTCCTGGAGGACCAGGACCGACGACTGTGGGACCGGTCGGCGATCCGTCGCGGTCTGGCCGCGATCGGCCGGGCCACGGCCCTCGGACGCGGCCTCGGCCCGTACGGTCTGCAGGCCTCGATCGCCGCCTGCCACGCGACCGCGCCTTCGGTGCAGGAGACCGACTGGGAACGGGTCGTGCTCCTCTACGAGGCGCTCGGCCGCGTGGCCCCCTCCCCCGTCGTCGAGCTCAACCGGGCCGTGGCGGTCGCCATGGCGAGCGGGCCGCAGGAGGCGCTGTCCATGGTCGACGAACTGGCCGTCTCCGGCCGCCTGTCGGGGTCGCACCTGCTCCCGAGTGTGCGCGGCGAACTCCTGGTCCGGCTCGGCCGGACCGACGAGGCCAGGGCGGAGCTGGAACTCGCCGCCCGGCTGTGCCGCAACACCCGCGAGCGGTCGGTGCTGCTGAACAAGGCTGCTGCGCTGGAGTGACGGCCCACCCACGCAGTGCGGCCGCCTCTGCACCTCGATCGGTGGGCAGGTCGACCGACGGTGTGGTCGTGGCTGGTCGGGAGCCGGCCATCGGCTCGCTGTCGTCGGGCACGACGCTCGGGGCGCCTGCGCCTCATGGTCTTCAAGTTGCCCTAGGGTGAACGGAGTTCCCGGCCGCGTCTCGTTGCCGGGACTTCGTGCTTCCTGGGCGGAGTCGGATCATGCGGTACGTGCGGCTGCGGCGGCGAGGGCCGGTGCTTCTCCTGTGGAGCGCGCAGACTCTGTCGGTTTTCGGTGACCGGCTGTACGCGCTGGCCGTGATGTGGATCGCGCGCCAGAGGGCCGGGGCCGGCTCGATGGGCTTGGTGGCCGTCGCCGAATCAGCGGTCCGGCGAGGGAGCCCATGCTGAGCGAGTTCTCCGGGGAGACCTTCAGGACGACGGTGTTGCCCGCGAGCAGGGCCGGAACGATCTTGCCGTAAGCGAAGGAGGTGGGCGCGTTCGAGGGGATGACGACGGCGACGACGCCGATGGCCTCACGCTGCCTTTCGTCAGGGTGGCGGCTCCTGCGGTCCGGCGACGGTGGCGGGCTGTCGGCGAGCCGAAGGAACACTCCCGGCAACCGGCGGCCCGCCGCTGCTCGCGAGGCCGGGCGGTCTCCCGCGCCCGGGGTCAGAGGGCGAACTCGACGGGCTCCTGGCCCTGCGGGACCAGGCTCGTCCACAGGGGGCTGGGGTTGCCGGTGGAGGCGTTGCGGAACTCCTCCCAGTACTGCTCGGCGCCCAGGATCTGCTTGACCCGGGGGATGACGACGCCGTCGGGGCCCGTGTAGTAGCGGACCTTCTCGATCTTCCCGTCGGTGACCGCCTCGTAGACGGCCTCGGCGGTCACGGCCGGCTTGGAACCGGTGCCCTGCATGCCGAAGAAGCGCTGCATGCCGGGGAGGTAATCCGGCGGGATGTCGCCGGCCTGGTCGATCTTGGTGAAGATGCGGGTGGCGTGGGCGCCCGGGAAGATCGCCTTCACCGAGACGCCGAAGTCGGCGAGTTCGATGTTGAGGCCCTCGGAGAAGGCGGCGACGGCGGCCTTCGACGCGGCGTAGACGGCGGTGTACGGGTACCCCTGGTCCGCGCTGATCGAGGAGATGTTCACGATCGCGCCGGACCGCTGCTCGCGGAAATGCGGCAGGAAGGCCTTGGTCAGGGCGATCAGGCCGAAGACGTTCGTCTGGAACTGGTCGTGCACCTGCCCCATGGAGGCCGCCTCGACGGGGCCCATGTGGTAGTAGCCGGCGTTGTTCACCAGCGCGTCGACGCCTCCGAACCGGGCGATCGCCCGCTCGGCGAAGGCGGCACCGGCCTCCTCGTCGTCGACGTCGAGCAGAAGCGTCTCCACGTCGGGCAGGTCACCGTGAACGGCCAGGTGCTCCTCCTTGCGGACGGTGGCCACGACGTTCCAGCCGCGAGCGGCGAAGAGGCGGGTGCTTTCGAGCCCGAAGCCGGAGGCGGTGCCGGTGATGACGACGGTGCGGTTCATGAGGGGCTCCTGGGGTCTGATGCGTTCACGGGGACGGCGCGGAGTTCACCTCCCGCGCCGGGAGGGTGCGGCCGGTGGTCAGACCGCGGGGCGCCGCCGCCCCGCCGGTTAGTAGACCGCCGGTCTCTTGTCTGCCGAAACGTTAAGAGACCGCCGGTTTATTGTCAACAGACCGCCAGTCTGTAATATGGACGGCATGACGACCTTCCAAAGGGCACGCAGCGAGGAGCAGCGTCAGATCCGACGGCGCGCGATCCTCGACACCACTGCGCAGATGTGCGACGAGATGCCGGCGAGCGCGGTCAGCCTGAACGAGATCGGCCGCCGGGTGGGCCTGGCCAAGTCCAACGTGCTGCGCTACTTCGACTCGCGCGAGGAGATCCTGCTGGAACTGCTCGACCAGGACTGGCGGCGGTGGACGAACGATCTCCCCGCGCCGCTGGAGGCCGCGATGCAGCCGAGGGCCGACCGGGCGGAGCGCGCTCGGGCCTTCGCGGCCGTACTCACCCGCTCGCTCGCGGCCGACCGCAGGCTCTGCGACCTGCTCAGCGCCCAGGCCGGCGTCCTGGAGCACAACGTCTCCCCCGACGTGGCCGCCAAGTACAAGCGGGCCGCCCTCGCCAACGTCGACGCCCTGGCCGCCCTGGCCCGCGAACACCTGCCCGAACTACACGACCGGGCCACCCGGCTGTGCGCCCAGATCGTGCTGGTGATCGGAGCGGTGTGGATCCACTCCCAGCCATCCCGGGCCATGCTCACCGCCTACGCGGCCGACCCCTCGCTCGCGGCCCTGCGCATGGACTTCGCCCCCACCCTCGAAGACATGATCACCACCCTCATCGCCGGGACCCCCGCCGGGCCCGCGACGTGACCACCCCGGCCGTCAGCCCGCCCCCGCCACCGTCCGGCAACGGCACCAGCACCGGCACACCCCCGTACAGGAGAGCAGCATGCGAGTAGCCGTCTTCGGAGCGTCCGGCATGGTGGGGCACGCGGTCCTCGACGCCTGCCTGCGCGATCCGCGCGTAGAGGATGTCCTGGTCATCGGACGCACCCCGCTGAACACCACCCACCCGAAAGTCCGCGAGATCACCCACGCCGACTTCACCGACTTCGGCGCACTCCAGGACGAACTGCGCGGCCTCGACGCGTGCTTCTACTGCCTCGGCGTCTCCGCGGCGGGCCGCAGCGAGGCGGAGTACACCCGCATCACGCACAGCTGCACCCTGGCGGCCGCACACGCGGTGAGCGCCGACAACCCCTCCTTGACCTTCACCTACGTCTCCGGCGAGGGAACCGACAGCACGGGAACGTCCCGCACGATGTGGGCGAGGGTCAAGGGCCGCACCGAGAACGACCTGCTGGCCCTGCCCGTGCACGCCTACATGTTCCGCCCCGGATACATCCGCCCCGGCGGTGGTGCCGTCTCCAAGACCACGGCCTACCGCTGGACCTACCGCCTCACGTCATGGCTCTACCCGCTCCTGCACCGGCTCGCGCCACGGCACACCACAACCGCCGAGCAGCTGGGACGGGCGATGGTCGCCACCGTGGGACTCGACGGCCAGGGCCCTCACGTGCTGCACAGCTCCGACATCAACCGCCTCGGCACCCCCGGCCCCGCGAGGCCGGCTGCCCCAGGGCAGGAACCCGAGCATGAAGACACCCCGACTGCGTGATCACGACACGTCCCCGGCGAGCTGCGCAGCAGGCTGCCGAGCGGCCTGCGACAGGGGTGGTACGTGTCCACCAGGCGCGGGGTGGCCTGGCCGTGTGCCTCAGCCCGCGAAGTCAGCGGAGTCGGCGGCACCCGTCTCCGACCGGACATCCGGCAAGGCTCAGTACCAGCTGTCCAGCCACAACCGGGCGCGCCAGTCCTCGTACGGGATGCTCTCCCCCGTGTAGATCGGAACGAAGTGGACGAAGTTCCAGCCGATCAGCAGCACGAGCACCCCTGCCACCACCGCACCCCGGACGCGGCGCCGGTCGCTCGCCCCCGGCGGCCCCGGCAGGGCGCCCAGCATCATCGTCAGGGCCAGGCACAGGTAGGGCACGAAGGCGACCGCGTAGAAGGAGAAGATCGTACGGTCCTGATACAGGAACCAGGGCAGATAGCCGGCTCCCACTCCGCACAGGACGGCGCCGGAACGCCAGTCGCGCCGCAGTGCCCACCGGTAGAGCAGGTGGACGAGCGCGCAGCAGGCCGACCACCACAGGAGGGGTGTCCCCAGGGCGAGGACCGTCTGCGAGCAGGCGGTTGCGGTGTGACAGCCGGCGGTGCCGGGCTCCGCCTGCACGTAGTGGAAGAGCACGGGACGGCCGAGAACCAGCCAGCTCCAGGGGTTCGACTCGTAGGGGTGGGGTGTGTGCAGCCCCACGTTGAACTGGTACACCGCGTGCTCGTAGTGCCACAGGCTGCGGAGCGGGGCCGGAATCCACGACCAGGTGCCGCCGCGGCCGTCGGCCCAGTGCCGCCCGTACCCCTGGCCGGACCTGAGCCAGCCGGTCCAGGTCGCCAGATAGGTCAGGGCGGCGACCACGGCCAGGGACAGTGCCGACCAGCAGTCCTTGCGCAGCACCGAGCGGTAGGGGTGACGCGCCCCCGCGGTGTGGCGGGCGCCGACGTCCCACACCAGGGTGAGGACGAGGAAGAAGGCCAGGAAGTACAGGCCGTTCCACTTGACCGAGGCCGATAGTCCGAGGAAGAGTCCGGCCGCGAGGCGCCAGGGCCGCGGACCCGTCCCGGCGCGGTCACCGATGTGCCCGGCCAGGTAGGCCCGGTCGGCCCCGTCCGGCGGCAGGGCGGCCGCGAGCCGGGCGCGCGTGCGGTCCCGGTCGACGAGCAGGGACCCGAAGGCCGCCAGCGCGAAGACCATCACCACGAGGTCGAGCAGCGCGGTGCGGCTCATCACGTAGTGCAGGCCGTCCAGTGCCATCAGTCCCCCGGCCAGGCACCCCAGCAACGTCGAACGGAACAGGCGGCGCCCCGTGCGGCACAGCATCAGCACCGACAGGGTGCCCAGCGCCGCCGTCATGAAGCGCCAGCCGAACGGGCCGAGTCCGAACATCCACTCGCCGAGGGCGATCACCCACTTGCCCGTCGGCGGGTGCGCGACGAAGGCCCCGGAGTCGGACAGGGGGATCACCTGGGGGCTGCCCAGGATCTGCGGGTCGGAGACCAGGCGGTCCGGCCAACTGCCCTCGTAGCCGAGGCGGAGCAGGGACCAGGCGTCCTTGGCGTAGTACGTCTCGTCGAATACGAGCGCCTGCGGGCTGTCCAGACGCCAGAAGCGCGACAGTCCGGCGAGGAACGTCACCAGCAGCGGCCCGCCCCAGCCGGACCAGCGCGCCAACCGGCGCACGGCCGCCGGAGACAGTCCGAGGGTGTGCCGCATCCGTGAACCGGGTTCGGGAAACGGCGCCACCAGGCGGTCGCGCACGGAGAGGTGCAGTGGCGCGACGTGCCCGGCGCCGGGCAGTTGCTGCTCCCCGGGCGTCGGCCGGTGCCCGGCCGCCTGCTGCGGCAGGCCGGCGGAGGGGGTCGCGTTCTTGGGGATCACGAAGTGGGCCTTCTCCTCGGGAGGGCGGGACGAGCGGAGGTCGGGTGCCCGCCGCCCGGGGCTTTCCTCATCCGTCGCGACTGCCGGCATCCGTCGGGGTGGCCGGGATCCGGCTCGGTCCCGGGACGTGACCGGGCGTCGACACGCGGTACGGTGCCGGCGCCCCCTCGGCGGGGGCCGGGCGGCCCGGTGATGTCGACGCCGACGTCGACGTCACCGACTGGGCGGAGACGAGCGGACGGGGCTGGGGGCTGGGGACCCCGCCCCGGGAGAAGGAACTCGCCAGGACCAGCAGCACGATGCAGAGTCCGACGGCGGTCACCACGGACCAGGCGGCCATCCAGGCCCTCCGGGTCCGCTCCCGGGCGCGCACGCCGACGTGCAGGCGGTCCCGGTGGCGGTCCTCGTACCGCGCGTCCTCCTGCCCGGCGCGCATCATTCGCACCAGCTCCTGCTCGAAGCGATCCATGGCTCCCCTCCTCACTCGACCGGGCCGGCCGGCTCGGCCAGCAGTTGCCGCAACCGCGCGACACCACGGGCCGTGAGCGACCGGGCGGTACCCAGCGGGCAGCCGAGCACCTCTGCGACCTGCCCCTCGGGCAGGTCCTGGTAGTAGCGCAGCACCACCGCGGCCCGCTGCCGCGCCGGAAGCAGCGCCAACACGGCTTCCAACCCGGTCCGTTCGTCCACGGCCGCGGCTTCGTCCGCCGGCCCGGGCGGGTCGGGCAGCCGGCCGACCGGCTGCTCGCCCCACCAGCGGCGCCGTGCCGAGCGGGCTGCGGCGCGGGCCAGGATCTTGCGTACGTACGCCTCGGGCGCCTGCTCGGCGACCCTCGGCCAGGCGAACCACAGCTTGACGAGCGCCTCCTGCAGCAGGTCCTCGGCCCGGTGCCGGTCCCCGCCCGTCAGCAGCCGCGCCAGATGGAGGAGCACCGGCCAGCGGGCCGCCACGAAGCGGTCGAACTCGTCGGCCCGCAACTGCCCCGTCAACCTCGGTCCCTTGCCTCCCCGCCGAGCGATGTCGGCTCCTGTCGCGGTATTTCGGAGCCGAGGGCGGCGCACGCGTCATCGATCGCGCGCACCGCCACACGACCGCGAACGCGTCCCTGTACCCCTGATAAAGACGCTGGACCTCGCTCCGCTATGCACCCCGATTCTGTGTCCTGGGTCACACCGGCCGGCCACCCGGGGCCCGTCGCCCTTGCAGCGGACCGCGCGCCGGACGCCGTCCAGGCGTTGCAGTAGTTCTCGGACTACGCCGCGACGGCGCGGACGCGCGTCGGGACGAGGCCCCGAACCGTGCTCTCCACAGCACTGGCGGGCCGCAGCCGGATGGTTGCGGCCCGCCAGGTTCTCGCCGGAGGGCGGGACTGCTCCGTCAGAACTCCCTCGACTGCTTCCACAGGACGGCGCCGTTGGCAGTGGTCGCGATGAGGTAGGCCGTGTAGGCGTACATGACGAGCGTCGGGCCGTAGCGTGCGACCAGGCCGTTGGCCTCGTGGGCCCACCCGTACGACCCGCCGGATTCCAGGATCGTGTTCAGCCCCAGGAGATTTGATCCCTGCTCCCGGGCCGCGACCTGGCCCCAGCCGTTGGGGGCCATCGCGATGGCCGGCTGCGCGTCGGTCGAGAGTCCTGCCAGGATCTGGCGCCCGTACCAGACGCCCGAACCGTAGTCCTGACGAATGACGTTCACCTGGTTGTCCAGACCGCGGTAGGCGAGCAGGAGGATGCGGGCGCTCGGGCTGTAGGACAGAGCGGGGGAAGAGTCGCTCGTGGCCCCCAACGTGACGGTGGGCAGATCCCACCGACCGTTCTGCCCGTTGTAGAACATCCCCCAGATCTCCTGGCTGCTGGCCCCCCGGAAGGCGAGGAAGACGCCGTTGTTGGGAAGGGATGTCACCGCGACTGACCGACTGTTGGGAGTTGCCGCACCGTTGGGAACCTGCTGCCAGTCACTGACCTCCGGGAAACGCGCGCCGTTGTTCGCGTAGGAGATGGAGCCGAACGCGTAGAAGATGAATCCGTTCGTTCCGGTGTGGAAGAGCATGAAATCGTTGCCGCCGTGGCCGAGCCAGACGATTTGCGGGGAAGAGTTGGTGAGGCCGTCCATCAGGTACGTCGTGCCGTGATCGAGCGCGATGTACATGTTGCCGGTGCCCCACCCGTGCCACACCTGCATGAGGGCCCCGGTTCCGGGGTTGCGTGCCTCCGATATGTTGCCCTCGGCGTACGCCGCGTGCCCGCCTTCGATCTCGTTGGCCCATTGCGTGCTTTCACCGGGGGCGGTGGCGGACGCCGACGTACTCGTGAACAGCAGGACGGCAAGCGCTGTCATCAGCGCCAGCGGGAACAGCCGCAAAGTTTTCAACCTGGATCCCATGAGGGTTCTTCCTTCTTCGAGAGTTCCTTGCTTGACGACCGTCCGTGCAGGGGCCGCACGGACGGACCGGCTGGCCATGACATTTCCTGAACCAGTCCCCGGGCGGCATCAGTCATCTGACGGCCCATGAACGACCGTCTGCCGACACCTCGCAAACGGCCTCGGCGAAGCTCTTCATGGGGCAGTCAGCGGGCCTGCAGAGGGCCGGCGAAGGACTTGCGCAGGGACGACGGGGCGATCGCGGGGAGCAGCGACGCCAGCAGCTTTCCCTTCAGGGAGCCCGGCTCCCTGGTCAGCCGGATGTCGACGCGGGTCCCGTCCGCCTCGGGGGTCAGCCGGAACAGCCATCCTCCCCCAGGGCCGAAGATCTTGGAGTCCAGGGTGGTGATGGTCACCTCGTTGCCACCGGGCTGCCAGTCGTAGCGGGCGCGTTCCCAGGCGGCGGCGGTGCCCTCGGTCACCTCGGCCCAGCCCTCGCCGAGGCCGTGCACCTCGAAGTGGTCCGCGTCGATGGTGGGCCACGCCTCGGCCCGGGCAGCGCTGAAGTCGGTGAGGACCTCCAGCACGGCGGTCGGGCTCAGCGAGGACAGCAGGTGGAAGTTGACGACTGTCACGGGATCTCCAGGTGCGGGTACGCGTCCGTCCGGAATGAAGGGAGCGCGGGGTCACGGTGGTGGTCTGCGGGCAGGCTCTGCCCGACTGCACTCACTCTGGCCAGGGAACGTGGCGGCTACATCCGTCAGTTGACCGTCCGGGTGAGATTGGGTCATGGCGTGCGCCGTCGGTCGGGTGTTCCCGATCTTGACCGTCATCTGACGGATTCGCGGTAGCTGCGGGCGTTGCGAAGGTGGATGTACCGACGGCCGTACCCGACCCCGTTCCTGCTCTTGCTCCTGCTCCTGCTCCTGCTCCTGCGGGCCGCATCGCGCGTCGTGACCAACCGGCTTGTCAGACAATTTCGAGTGTCCCGGGAGGACCTGTGACCACCGTGCAAACTCGCCGCGCCGCAGTCGGTATCGGCCCAGAACAGCGCCTTGTCGGCGCCACCGCCCCCATCGGACAGACCGACCTGCTGGAGTACCCGGCCTCGACATCCTCCCCGGCCGGTATGCCCCAGGCGCTACCGGCTCGCCGTGTCGCCTGCCCGCGACCGGGCGGCCGTGGCGGCCGTGGGGGTGCCGGGGATGCTCCCTTCGTTGTGCCCACGCTGGAGACGTGGGCCTGGCAGAGTGTGGCCGCCTGCCGGGGCATGGACAGTTCTGTCTTCTTCGCACCGCCCGACGAGCGCAGCGAGGCCAAGCACAGCCGTGAAGCCGCAGCCCGCAGGGTGTGCGCGCGGTGCCCGGTGCGTGAGGCCTGTGCCGACTTCGCGCTGCGCTCCCATGAGACGTACGGGGTGTGGGGCGGTCTGACCGAGAAGGAGCGTGCTCGGGGGCGGCGGTGACCGTCCGCCCGCCCAGGGGGTGGCACCCAGGTGATCGAGGGTTCACACACAGAGCCACGTGACACGTATCACGACGCCTACGGTCACACTTTTGAGCACACATGGGATCTGATAGGTATTCACAAAACTGAACACCTATGGAGGATCTCGGTGACGGACGAGACATCTGACCTGCTGTCCCCCGGGGCCCACGAAGTCCTGATCGACGGCCTGCGGCAGCGCTACCACGTGTACGGATCGGGGCCGGCCTGCGTGGCCGTACCCGGAGGACCGGGAGTGGACTGGGAGTACCTGCGGGCACCCGCCCTGGAGGAGTACCTGACCATGGTGTACGTCGAGCCGCTGGGCACCGGCGGGTCCCAGCGGCTGCCTTCGCACCCCCACGGGTACACCCGCGAGCGCTACACCCGCAGCCTGCTCGGCCTGATCGACGCGCTGGCGCTGCCGCAGGTGTTCCTGCTGGGGCATTCCCACGGTGGCTTCGTCGCGCAGTACGTGGCCCTGCACCACCCCGACCGGCTGCGTGGTCTGGTGCTGTACGAGAGCGCTCCGGTGACAGGGGCCGAACACATGGCCGAGGCCGGTGCCAGGGTCCAGGAGTTCGCGCTCCGCAACGAGGGCCGGCCCGGACTCCCCTCGGCTCTGGCCGGACTGCAGAGCGTCGGAAGCTTCACCGACGACGAGAAGGTGACCGCGGCGCTGCGCGCGTTGATGCCGGTCTACTTCGCCCACTACTGGGACCGGGAGGACGAGTTCCGCGACCTGCGTGCCGCGGTGGCCTGCAGCTACATCTCCTCCCAGGACGAGAACGGGGATCCTGACGTCATCGACGACCGGGGGGCGCTCCCCTCGCTCGCGGTCCCCACCCTGGTGGTGGTCGGAGCGTACGACGTCATCTGCGGACCGCGGTGGGCACGGGAGATCCACTCGCTGGTCCCGCAGTCCCGGCTGACGGTGCTGGAAGACAGCGGGCACTTCGGCCACGTGGAACAGCCCGCCGAGTTCTCGGACGCGGTGCGTTCGTTCGTGGCGTCGGTATCGGTGTGAGCGGGCGCCCCTCGGTCTTCCCGCGTCGGGCGGGAGGGCCGAGGGGCGCAGCGGACTCACACGGTGGCCGAGACGGTCAGCTCGTGCCAACGGACGTCGGAGTCGGCCTGCTGGCGGGCCGCCTCGGCGGCGACCTGGGCGGCATCGGCACCGATCAGGAGGCGCACGGGTGCGTCGTCGCGGGTCGCCAGGCCGTGGATGATCTCCGCCACACGTCGCGGTTCGGCGGCCGGTACGTGTGAGGCTGCCTCCCCCGACCTGAGCATGTCGACGAATGCCCCCACGGTGGCACGATAGGGCTCACTCACCGCTGGCACGTGCATGGAGTCACCCGCCCAGTCGGTGGCCATGCCGCCGGGCTCCACGGCGGTGACCTTGATGCCCAGGGGGCCGACCTCCTGGGCGAGCACACTGGTGAAGCCGCTGACGGCCCACTTGGCGCTCTGATAGGCGGCCAGCCCCGGGGTGGTGACCCGTGCCCCGACCGAGGAGACCTGGATGATGTGGCCCGACCCCTGGGCGCGCAGGAGCGGCAGCACGGCCTTGGTGACGTTGACGACGCCGAAGAAGTCGGTCTCGACCTGGTCGCGGAAGGAATCGAGTGTGGTGTCCTCGATGGAGGCCAGGTCCGCGTAGCCGGCGTTGTTCACCACGACGTCGATGCGGCCGAAGGCCTCCACTCCCTTGGCGACCGCTCGTTCCACCGCGTCGACGTCCCTGACGTCGAGCGGCAGCGGTAGCACGGCGTCGCCGTAGCGTGCCTGCGCGTCGAGCCGGGCGGTGTCGCGCGCTGTGGCGATCACACGATCGCCGGCTTCGAGGGCGGCCTCGACGATCGCACGGCCCAGACCGCGCGAACTTCCGGTGACGAACCAGACCTTGGGCATGGGGGTGTCCCTTTCGGTGGTGGTTGGAAGACCTCGGAGAGGCCCGGTCCCCTCAGGATGGCGACCGGGGCCCAGCGCGCGCATCCGTCGGATGACTCACCGATTCGCAGAGCTGCGGGCCTGGTTGAGGGCCGTCAAACGACGCATGCCCGGCGAAGGACGTTCACGAGGACGTCCTCATGCCGCCCCCTCTGGAAGACATCACAACGAGGGCATCGTTGTACGGCTGCGCGATGCCTGCTCGGCTGGATCAGCTCTCGTCCTCCCGGTTCCGGCCCGAGCCGTTGAGCAGCGCGGAGATGAATCCGTCCCAGTTCAGGGACTCGCCCTCGGCATGTGCTGGAACGATCTCGTAGGTCGACTCGATCCAGTGCGCCAGTGCCGGTACGGGCAGCTCCAGGACGGCGCTGGACTGTCGCGACTCCAGGAGAAGGCGGACGGTCACGCCCTCCTGTCCCGGTACGGGCCACACCTGCACGTAGCCTTCGCCGCTCTCCTCGAAGAACCCCTGGTGGAGCAGCCCACGACCGATGCGCCACACCACGCTCGGCCCCCGGGCCGGCACGAGGGTCATGGAAACGATCATGGGGGTGGCCGGGTCGAAGCGGAACTCCGCCCGGACGGGCCGCCAGGCACGGCCGTCCAGCACCCGCTTCGCGACCAGCGTCAGCTCAGGCACCTCCCGGGGCATCGTGCGGCGCTCACGAAGGCCGGACTGTTCGCCGGTCATGGCGGGTTTCCCTTCTGCAGAGCGACTTCGTCAGGCACGACTGTCGCTCACGGCGACGGTTCGCGACATCAGTCACTTGACCGTGGTCCGGGACGGGTCATGACGCCCTGCTGCCGGATCCCCGCCTTCGCCGGGGAGTACAGCCACTGCGCAAGCGTGACGAGGCCTGCAACGCAGCACCCCGGCCCCGCAGAAGGGACCGGTACGGGTCTCCCAGGTCAGCGCTCGGCGCCCAGCGGCGCGTAGTCTGCGGTTCGCAGGCTCTCCAGTGCCTTCCTGAGCGGCTCGGGGGGCGAGAAGATCCGACGGTTCGCCAGGCTCAACCAGGCGCCCATGGCATGGACCACTGCGGCACGTGACCCGTCCGCGCGTGAGATGACATGCCGGAACCTGAAACGGGAGCCGTCCTCGCTGCCGGCGATGAACTCGCAGCTGACCTCCACCCATTCCGCCGGGAGGACCTCGGCCAGGTACTGCGCCTCCTCCCCCAGCATGACCGCGGTGTAGCCCTCCTTGAGGAGGTCGCGGACGGTCCATCCGTGCGCGGCCAGAAGAGCCATCCGAGCGGTGGAGGCGTACTCCAGGTAGCGGGTGTTGCGCAGATGGCCGTTGACGTCCACGTCGTCCCAGCGAACCTCGAAGGACTTCTGGAAAAGGGTTGTGGGCTGTCCGGACATGGTCTTGCTCCTTGTCGACGGTGAGATGCCGAAGGGGTGACGGGCACCGAGGCGGAACCGGGCCCCGTCGGCTACGGATGGCCGCGAAACGCGGGCGTGCGAGCAGCTCACCAGAAGTAGAGGTCCTCGGCCGAGGCGAGGGTGAGCGCGCGCACCGCCTCCACGCAACTCCACGCCGGGGTCAAGGTGAGCCCGAAGGCCGCCGTCCAGCAACTACGGTCCGGCAGGCCCTCGTTGATCATCTCTTCGATCCGCTGAACGTGGATGGACATGCCGGGCGTGGTCAGAAGGATTCCGGCCAGTGCGCAGAGGCCGCCGATCACCCAGTCATGTGCACTGTGGAGGCCCAGGCTGTCGGGGCCGGCCGTCATCACGGCGACCCGGTCCGCGCCTGCGAGGAGGGCGGCTGCCAGCACGCCGGCCAGCACGTAGCCTCTGAACCGGCGGGTCATACGTATCAGGCGTAGCCGGTAAGCGGTCAGCACACCGGCCGAGGCTGCCATCGTGCCCAGGACGGTCTGGAGGCACGCTCCTGAGGAGGTCTGGACCGCGACGGCGCCCGGGAGCAGGCCGAGGAACGCGCCTCCGCACGCGGCGAACGCGAACGTCAGGGCCGGAGCCGGCTCGGCGCTGCGGCGCCGGGCGACCGTGAGCAGGGCTGCCACCAGGGCGAGAGCTCCGGCCAGCACGTACCCGATCCGAGCGTCGGCCGGTCGGCACGTCCACCCCAGGCCTGCGGCGACTGCTGCCACGGACAGGGCCGCCGCTGTCCGCCGCACAACGGCCTCCAGCGTCAGCAGGGGGGCCGCCGCCGGCACCGGGTCAAGACCCGGCCGTGGCCGGCGGGGCAGCAGTTCAAGGGATCCGTCCCAGTCCACTCCGACAGTTGCCTGGACCAGATGATCCCGGCCTGCCGCCGTCTTCATGCCGCTCCGGCACATGGCGCTGCTCCGCGAGAGTACCGGGTTGCTGCTCTTCAAACTGCGCTGCTCGACGATCACCACGTCGGATCTCCTGGTCCTGGGCAGGACGGGCGAGTGCCTGCTCCTGCGCGGGTCGGAGCATGCGCGGCGGAAACTCACACCTGTGCGCGCCGGCGTCGCCATGGACGTGCCCGGTTGGTTCGATGGCTCATACAGTCGCCCGGGAAGTGGGAACACTTCCGTCCACCAGCATGACACGTATTCAGGATTCCGGTGGCATCCGGCGGGTCCGGAGGGGATGGCGTGGGCTGCCATCTGCCTATACGCTGCGCGATGAGTGTCGGATCGAGTAGCGACACGTGTGCGATGCATGGCCACTGCGGAGGAGTTCACCGGTTCTGCCGCGTGCCGGTCGGCCCGTCAGGTACGACGGTGGATCGAGCGGTCGCGCCGCTCGGCCGGCCCGGTGGTCAGAGAATGGGGCGGTATGGGTGCACTGGTGGGTTCCTTGGTCGGTCGGCAGCGAGAACGAGAGGCGTTGTCGTCCTTCGTGGGGAGCGGGGGAGGTCAGTCGCTCGTCCTCAAAGGGGAGACCGGCGTGGGCAAGAGCGCGCTTCTGGACCACGTGGTCGCCCGCGCCGAGCAGGAGGGCCACCAGGTGGTGCGGGCGCTCGGCGTGGAGGCGGAGTCCGACTTCGCGTTCGCCGGCCTGCACCAGTTCCTGTACCCGCTGCTGCCACATCTCGACCGGCTGGATTCCGGCCACCGCGCGGTCTTCGACGTGGTGCTCGGCCGGAACCGGGGCCCGGCTCCCTCGGTGATGACCCTGGCCATCGCCGTCCTGGATCTGCTCGCGCTGGCGTCCGCACAGAAGCCGCAGCTGCTGGTCCTCGACGACGGCCACTGGTTGGACGCGGTCAGCGCCGAGGTGTGCGGCTTCGTGGCTCGGAGGCTGACCGGCGGCTCGGTCAAGTTCCTGATCGGCCTGCGCTCGGACGTGCCATCGCCTTTCGACACCGCCGCGCTGCCCGAACTCCACATCAGCACCTTGTCCGAACAGGATTCGCAGGCGCTGCTCGACCTGCACCATCCGCAGCTGGATCCCCGGATCCGGCAGACCGTCCTCAGCGAGGCCCAGGGCAACCCTCTGGCCTTGCTCGAACTGCCGCCCTTCTTGAGCAGTAGGTCCGCGCACGGTGCACCGGAGCTGCCGGGCCACCACAGTGTGCCGCTGCCCCGCCGACTGGAGTACGTCTACGGCACCCGTATCGAGACGCTCGACGCGTCGGTGCGCACGGAACTGCTGCGCGGGGCGCTGGACGGGGTGGGAGCGGGAGCGGCGGCGCGTACGGCCCGGGAAACCCGCTACCGCATGGCCGATGCCGACGAGGCCGTCTTCTGCGGGCTGCTGGACATCGACCGGGTGAGCGGGGAGTTCGTCTTCCGGCACCCCCTGGTGCGTTCGACGGTCGTGCAGAAGGCCACCCCCAACGAGCGGCGTGAGGCGCATGCCACGCTCGCCCGGGTGTACCGGAACGATCTCGAACGACGGGCCACCCACCTGGCCGCCTCGACGGTGGACCCGAGCGAACAGGTGGCAGCCGAGCTCGAAACGGCGGCGAAGTTCGCGACACGGCGCGGCGGCGCGCTGGCGGCCATCGCCTGGCTGACCCGAGCCGCGGAGCTGAGTGAGAGCCGCGAGGAGCGGTCGCGGCGCCTGGCCGACGCGGCCTTCATCGCCGGGCAGGCCGCCCTTCCCGATCAGGCGCAGCGGCTGGCCCGTTCCGACGTCCTCCGGGGCGGGCAGGGTTTTCCGGCGTCGATGGTGGCCTCCGCCTACGAGTCGCTGTACCGCGACGGTGAGGTCCGCACCTCGCGCCGACAGGTCATGGCGGCGCTCGATGCCCTGCGGGAGGGCGAGGCCGGGCCCGGGTCGGAAGGGGTGGAGGTCCGCCTGGTGAACCTGCTGCTGGTCACCTGCCAGTACACGGCCGACGCCGCGGCCTGGGAGCAGACGCGCCGGCTGCTGGAGGAGTCCGGGGACCGGGTCCCGGCGCAGTCGCTGATCTACCGCGACGCCTGGAGCGATGTGGTGCGGCACGGGGCAGGCGTGCGTCGGCGGCTGGACCGTGCGTTCGCCGACCTGACTCTGCTCGACCCCTGGGACGTCGTCCGGTTGAGCGTGGCGGCCTACCACCTCGACGTGCTGGGTCCGCACCGCCCCTACCTGCAGCGCTCGGTGGACCGTGAGGTGGAGACCGGAGCCACGGCGGCCGCCATGACGATGCTGCACCTGATCATGCTCGACCAGATGGCCGCCGGCGAGTGGGAGGAGGCCGAGCGGACGGGGGTGCGCGGTCTGGATCTCGCCTCGGAACGCGACCACGCGCTCTTCGCGTACCACAGCCGCGCCTACCTCGCTCAGCTCGCGGCGATGCGTGGGCAGTTGGAACGCGCACGCGAACTGCAGGCCGCTGTCGAGGCCTGGGCGCGTCCGCGCGGGGTGGGGTTCCTGACCCAGATCGCCGACGCCGTCGGCACCACGGCGGCGTTGAGCGAGGGCGACTACGAGGGCGCCTACCGCTGCGCGATCCGCATCACCGCGCCCGGTGTCTTCGAGCCCTGTGCCCACCAGGCCTCCCGGACCCTGCTCGATCTCGTCGAGGCCGCACTGCACACCGGGCGCGCGGAGCAGGCCCGTCAGCACGCCCTGGCCGCGAGGGAGGCCGGCTTGCAGGACATCTCACCGCGGTTGGCCCTGATCACCTACGGGGCGCTGGCGATGACGGCCGACGACGACCAGGAGGCGACCGCCTTGTACGAACGGGCCGAGGCGCTTGCGGACAACGCCGGTTTCCCCTTCGAGCTCGCGCGCATCCGGCTGGCCCATGGGGTACGCATCCGCCACTCCCAGGGGCCCAGGGCCGCCCGGGAGGCACTGACGCGTGCCGCCGAGGCCTTCGAGCGGCTCGGCGCCACCGCCTGGGCCAACCGGGCCCGAGCCGAGGTACGTGTCTCCGGTCTGGCCACCCGGCCCTCGTCCGCGGCGGGGCTGACCTGGCAGGAGCAGCGGATCGCCGGTCTCGCCGCGAGAGGTCTGACCAACAAGGAGATCGGCGAGCAGGTGCACCTGTCCCCGCGGACGGTCAGCTCACACCTGTACCGGGTCTTTCCCAAGCTCGGTATCACGACCCGGGCGGCGTTGCGCGACGCGTTGGGCGAAGGCCCTGACGAGTACCACGGGTAGGGAGCGGGGCCGGCGCGGCGCCCCGGGTGCGATCCCGCTCGCGGCACCGTCAGCCCCGGGAACCGGGCTCTGTGGGGCGGATGCCTCGCGCTGTCAGCCAGCCGAGCACGTGGTCGGCGACGAATCGCCAGCCGCTGTCGATGACCAGTGAGTGGCCCCGGTCCGCGAACTGCTTGAGGTCCGTCAGGGCCGTGGAGTCGCCGTACTCCTTGTACACGGTGCGAGTCACGTGGTCGGGCACCAACAGGTCCTCCTGGCCCGAGACCAGCAGCAGCGGTCCACGCCCGGTGTTGCCGGTGTCCACCCGAGCGCTGGGACGGCGTGGACGGCCGCCGCACCCGAGGTCGTCGAGCAGGCGGTGCGAGACGGGTACCGCGTACCTGTCGTACAGCCGTTGGGCCTCCCCGGCGTCGGCGGCATTGGCGAAGACCTCGCGGAACTGCTCGGCGGAGAGCAGGTCCGGGCCGGTGGCGGACCTGTGGCGGGTGTGCACGGCGATGTCGTTGATGGGTGCCGGGGCGATGGCGACGGCAGCCTGCCCCAGCCGGGCCCCGATCAGGTGCTGGGCGACCAGTCCGCCGACCGAGTGCCCGATGATCACCGGGGGGACGTCGAAGGAGCGCGCGATCGCGGCGAAGTGCTCGACGAGATCGTCCAGACCCAGGTCGGGGACGGCGTCCGGACGCTCGCGCGCCTCGCGCGCGGTGGGCGGCTCGTCGGGCCACCCCGGGGCGCAGGTGGTGTAGCCGTGTCCTGCGAAGCGCTCTGTCCAGGATTCCCACGACAGCGCGTGCAGCCACGCGCCATGGATGAACAAGACGGGCGTACGGGTCACCATTGGTCCTCCGAGCATGATGGTGGCCTGCACTGTTGGGGCCACCACCCCAGCCTCGCAAAGGGCCGTTCCGGGGGAATCAGTCGATTGACTGAAAGTGACCGCGTCCTGACGTATCGCCGTCCGGGGCGAGCCGACCCGGCGAACCGCACGCACCGGACGCGGTGGTTCCCGGGCCGAGCGCTGACCTGTGCCACCCGCCTCCGGGTGCAGCGGAAGCTGGCGGCGTCGGCGGTGTCACCGTCGCCCTTGTAGCGCGAGACCGAGGGGTAGGCGCACAGGTTCCGGCTGACGCTCTGCCCGGAGGCCGTGGCCAGCGTGGCCGCCAGCGTCTTCGGTGCCTTGCCGTGCTCGACCCAGGCGGTCAGGGCCGCCAGGCCGCTGTTCTGGCCGTTGAGCCCGCAGTGGGCGGTGCCCGGCGCGAGGAAGAGCCGGTAGAAGTCCTCGGTCTTCTTCGCGCCGCCCATCCGCTGCTCGACCTGCTGACGGTACTTCACCGTGCCGTCGGTGGCGATGTACTGGTCAGCGGTGCCGTGGTGGGTGATGAGCTTGCCGCCGGCCCTGCGGAACGCCGACAGGTCGGGATCGTCCGTGCCGATGACCTTGTCGTACTCGCTCCGGGACTGCTTGAAGAGCTGGGCGAACTGGCCGTAGGTGATGGTCGAGACATCGAACGCGGGCCGCTTCGCCACCCACCCGGACACCCACTCGGCCGGCGCGGGGAAGGGAGTCCCCAAGGGCTTCCCGTCGGCCCCGGTGGTACTGCTGGCCAGGGCGCTAAGGTCGGCCGTGATCGGTACCCCCGACCACGGTATTGCCGTCCGGGTGCTCTTCTTCGAGCCACTGCGGGTGGTGGCTGCGCGCCCAGCGCCGGCTGACGTAGCCGGTGCGCATGCCCCGCCGTGCCTCGGGGTCGCGCAGGGCGCGGCGTACGTGTCCGATCAGGACGACGGCCATCGCCCAGGCGAGGCAGTCGTGGATGAAGATCGCACTGGTGCGGGAGAGGAAGGGGAGCAGGTGGGTGAACCACATGAGCAGTCCGGTGAGCATCATGACCAGGGCTGCTCCGGCGATCCAGCCCGCGTAGAGCTTCTGGCCGGCGTTGAATTTTCCGGCGGGCCGGTCCTGCGGCCCGGTCGGGCGCAGCCGAGCCGCCCTCAGCCACTGCCGGTCGTAGGCCGCGAAGCGGTTGAGGCGCCGCAGATCGGCGCGGAACTCGCGGGAGAGCAGGCCGAGCAACAGCGGTACAGGCAGGGCGACACCCGACCACTCGTGAACGGTGATCATCAGTCGCCGTCGTCCGACGAGTTGGGCGAGCGGGCCGATGTAGAGGCAGGCCGCAGTGGTCAGGACCAGCAGCATGAGCACGCCGGTGGTCCGGTGCACCGAGCGCATGGCGCGCGCGAAGCGGCGGATGCGTGCGGTCCCGTCATGCCGTGCCGACGCTGCGGTCAGCGCCCTGGAGCCAGCCGTCGACGTCATATCCGTATCCCTCCCAGTAGCCGGGGATCACCCGGTCGGTCACGGTGATGCCGGAGAGCCACTTGGCCGACTTGTAGAAGTACATCGGCGCCACGTACAGGCGGACCGGGCCGCCGTGTGCGTGGCTGATCGGCTTGTCCTGCATGTCCAGTGCCACCAGGACGTCGGGGCGGCGGGCCTGTTCCAGCGTCAGGCTCTCGCTGTAGGCCCCGTCGAAGCAGGTGAAGCGCAGGGCGGCGCCCTCGGGGCGCACTCCGGCGGCGTCGAGCAGATCGGCCAGCCGCACTCCTTGGAACGGGGTGTCGTCCACGCGCCAGCCGTCGGTGCACTGCACGTCGCGGACCAGGCGTTGCTGCGGCAGTGCGCGCAGTTGCGGCAGGGTGTAGGTGTTCGGGCGGTCGACGAGGCCGTCGATGCGCAGGCTGTAGTCGCTCTCGTCCTTGCGGGGCACCGAGCCGACGATGCTGTAGTAGCGGAAGCCGCCGGGGTCCGGCAGCAGGCCGGTGAGGCCCGTGGGGTCGTGCTGGGAGGCCGCTCCGAGGAGGCCCTCCCATTCGCGTTGCAGGTAGGGTGCGGCCGCGAGTCCCGCGACGCCTGCGGCAAACGTGCCCAGCAGCATCCTGCGGCCCACCGGGGTTCCGCGACTACGTCGGTCATTGTCCTCTGCCATGTCCGCTCCCCTCTTGGAGTCCGCGCCGGTCAGATCGCGCGGTTCGGCTGGAGTTCTCATGTATTCACACCTCGATAGGTAAACATGTGTGAGGGAAACACCGCGGCCCGCGTTCGTAACCGGTCTGAGCGGTTACGATACTCACATCTGGGCCCAGCCCCGTCAAGGCAGGTCTCCGGCATCCGGAGGCACGGCACTGCTACGCTGGTGTGAGGCAAACCTCTAGACAGACAGCGTGGTGCGGACATGGCAGGCGAGGACGACATCTCCGGGTGATCCCGGTTTTGAGGCCGTCGTGGGGCGCTGGAGCGCCTTGTGCGAGGGCCCGGTTCGTCGTACCCGTTTCCTGCCTGCACGGGGCCGAGGTGTCTCCGCCCCCTTCATCTTCGGGTTGTCCTCATGTTCGATGCATCCATCGTGTGCTCCCAGCTGTCCTTCTCCTGGGTGGACGACACCCCCGTCTTCCGGGAGCTGTCCTTCGCGGTCGGCGCCGGCCGCACCGGCCTGGTCGCTCCCAACGGCTCGGGCAAGACCACGCTGTTCAAGCTGATCGCGGGAGAACTGACCCCCACCGCCGGTTCGGTGACGGTCAGCGGTACGACTGCCTACCTGCCGCAGGACCTACCGATGACCGCGGGCCTGTCGGTGGCCGACGTCCTCGGCGTCGCCGAGGTGGTCCGCGCCATCGATGCGGTGGAACGCGGCGACGTGGCCGAGGAGCACTTCAGCACCATCGGCGACGACTGGGACATCGAGGAACGCTCCTTGGCCCAGCTCGACCGTCTCGGCCTGGGCGGCGTACCCCTGACCCGGCGGCTGGGCACGCTCAGCGGCGGCCAGATCGTGCAGCTGGGCCTCGCGGCCCAACTGCTCAAGGAGCCCGACGTCCTGCTGCTCGACGAACCCACCAACAATCTCGACCTGCCGGCCCGCCGACGGCTTCACGAGGTGCTGGCGGGATTCTCCGGCTGCCTGCTGCTGGTCAGTCACGACCGCGCGCTGCTCGATCGGATGGACCGTATCGCCGAACTCGACTCGACCGAACTACGGCTCTACGGGGGAAGTTTCACTGCGTACGAGGAGGCCGTGCAGGATGAGCGTGAGGTCGCGCAGAAGAACGCCCGCAGCGCCGAGCAGGACCTGAAGCGCGAGAAGAGGGAGATGCAGCAGGCCCGCGAGCGAGCCGAACGCCGGGCCGGCAACGCCGCCCGCAATCTCAAGAGTGCCGGACTGCCGCGCATCTTCGCCGGGAACATGAAGCGCGGTGCCCAGGAGTCGGCGGGCCGCTCCGGTCAGGTGCACGCGGCCCGGGTCAGCGAGGCCAGGACCCGGCTCGACCAGGCCGAACGTGCGCTGCGTGATGACGAGCGGCTGACCTTGGACCTGGCCGGCACCCGGGTACCGACCGGACGCGATCTGTTCGTCGCCGAGGACGTGCAGGTACGGCGCGACGGTGCTCCGCTGTTCGCGGGCAGCGGGATCAGCCTCGGCGTCCGGGGCCCCGAGCGGATCGCCCTGGTGGGTGGCAACGGAGCCGGGAAGACCACCCTGCTGCGCCTGCTGGCGGGCGATCTGACCCCGGACGGCGGGCGGATCAGGCGCTCGCCGGGCCGCGTTGCCTATCTGTCCCAGCGGCTGGACCTGTTGGACCTGGATTCCAGCGTGGCGGACAACTTCGCCGCGGCAGCGCCCGACCTGCCGGCTCCCGAACGGATGAACCTGCTGGCCCGCTTCCTGTTCCGCGGCGCCCGGGCCCATCTTCCGGTCCGCGCCCTGTCAGGGGGCGAGCGGTTGCGCGCCACCCTGGCCTGCGTGCTGTGCGGTGAGCCCGCGCCGCAGTTGCTGCTGCTCGACGAACCCACCAACAACCTCGACCTGGTCAGCGTCGGCCAGCTCGAAAGTGCCCTCAACGCCTACCAGGGGGCCTTCGTCGTGGTCAGCCACGACGAGCGGTTCCTGGCCGGCCTGGGGGTGGAGCGGTGGCTGCGGCTGGCCGACGGATCCCTGACCGAGGCGGCACCGCCCGAGATGTGAGCGGTCCGCCCGACCCGACCCGCGAGGGGCAGGCGCCGGCAGCGAGCGGGCCGGCGGCCCCACGCCGGGCGGGTCGGGCGGACGGCGGGCACAGAGGCACCTCGCCCGAGCCGGGCCGGTTCAGAAAGCGGAGCGGATGAGGCCGCCGTCCACACGGATCGTCGCTCCGCTGACGTACTGGGCGTGGGCGCTGCACAGGTACGCCACCGCTGCCGCGATCTCGTCGGGCCGGCCGAACCGCCCCTGGTCATTGGGGATCAGGGCCTGGACCGCGTTCGGCTGGATCTCCTCCCAGGTCCGGCCCCAGCCGCGGTCCGGGCCGATCTGCGTGACGAGGTCCTTGGTGGCTTCGACGAGGATCGCGCCGGGCGAGACGACGTTGGAGGTGACGCCGGTGTCCTTGAGGTCACGGGCCAGCGACACCGCGAGGTTGTGCCGGGCCGCCAGGGTGGCGTTGTACTGGGGGTGGGTGTTCATCGGCTGGGATGCCAGGCCGCCGCCGATGGTGACGACCCGGCCCCAACCGCGCTCACGCATCGCGGGGACCAGGTGCTGGATCATCCTCACCCCGGAGACGACGTTGACGTTGTAGGTGTCGTTCCACTCCTCGGGTGTCGCCCGAGCCCACGAGAGGTGGCGGTAGAAACCGGCGTTGTTGACGAGGATGTCCACCCGGCCGCCTGCGGTCGCCCGCCGGGCGACATCGGCGGCGCCCTCGTCGGTGGCCAGGTCGCCGAGCGCGGTGTCGGCCGTTCCGCCGGCCTCGCGGATCGATGCCGCGACCGCTTCCGCCCGGTCCTTGTCGCGCCCGTGGATCACTACGGCCGCCCCCTCCGCCGCCAGCAGCCTGGCGGTGGCCTCGCCGAGTCCTGAACTCGATCCGGTGATCAACGCACGCTTGCCGAAGAGGTCGAGATTCATCTGGTCTTTCCTTTCGTGGGCCCCGGGCATCGCCCGAGGAGAGAACAGCGGTGCTGGGTCAGCTGCCAGGTGTGTGCGTGTGCCGGGCGGCAACACTTCACGACCGCAGAAATCACCCGACAGATCGGTTATTCGACTGCCGGATACATGGCCCTGTGGTTCGCGTGAGCAGATTCGTCAACGGAACCGAGAGGCACCGGCTGCGTCTCGCACGGTGCGGGTCCGTTGTGCGACCACTGCTGCGCGCCTGCCTGCCCGGCCCCGGGCCGACGGCGGCCTTCCAGGCCTCCTTCCCCGCCGGCTGTCCTCAGTCGGCGGGGAAGGTTGTGCGGCGCATGACGATCCGCACGGGGGATGCGGACGGACCTGCACATAGGTCCCGACGCAACTCGCCGGCATCGAGACCACGGCCGCACCAGAGAAACGTATGCCCTGCTGCCAGGAAGTGCAACACGTGTGACTTCTTCAGGGGCCCGGAGCGAAGGCTCACGTCGCCACCCGGCCCGTACCGATGGAAGCGGGATATGTCGGGGTTGTCGCTGATGACGATTCACGGACATACTTCAGGGCATGTTCCCTGAAGGGCCGGACCCGGCGACGGTACGGTGGCGGACCACGTTCCAGGAGCCGTCCCATTCACGAAGGAGTGACCGGTTGTGACCAGCCGATCAGTCGCCTCGCTCCGATCGCGGTACGTCGTACAGGCCGCGTCGGATCTGGAGGAGAACCGCCGTCGGCAGCAGGAGCTGGCCGAGAAGCTCGAGTCGCTGCAGCAGGAGGAGGCACTCCTGATCGACATCATGACCCTGGCCGAGCAATACCAGGACGATGTCGAGCCCTCTCCCCTGCCGGAACAGGTCGAGGCCGAGCCGGTCCCCGCCGGGGCCCGGCAGCGCGGAACCTCCCCCGGGAAGGCGACCTCGCCTGCGGGCGCCCCGCGCGGCATCGGGCGGGGCAAGGCGCAGCGGCCGCTGCTGGGAGACCTCCTGATGGAACTGCTCGCCGGGTACGGCGAGCCGCGCCTGGCGAAGGACCTGCGCGAGGAGCTCATGGTGCGGCACCCGGATCGGGAGCCGACCCCGCAGGTCGTGCGGAACACCCTGGAGTCACTGGTCGCCAAGGGGCAGGTGCAGCGCCACAAGGAGCAGCGGGCGGTGCTGTACACCTCGGCCGGTCGTGCTGATCGTGTCGCGGCTTCCGGTGGTGCGGCCGGATAGCGCCCGGAAGTCCGTACGCCTGTCGGAGGCGGGCTGCTCTGCGGTGTGCAGCGGGGCTGCGTCCATGGTTCGGTTCACGGCCTCGCAGGTCCGTCCTACGACCGCACGGCGTCGTCGTCCGGGATTGCGGCCAGTGCGTCACGCAGGGCGGCGCGCGAGGTGACGCCCAGCTTGGGGAACGCCCGGTACAGGTGCGAGCTGACGGTGCGCGGGGACAGGTGTGTCTGCTCCCCGATCTCCTTGTTGGTCAGACCGCGTGCCGCCAGGTCTGCGATGCGATGTTCCTGCCAGGTGAGCGGTCCCGGGTTCGTCGAGGAGTGCTGGGCGGGTACCCCGCAGGCGCGCAGTTCGGCGTGGGCCCGTTCGGCCCAGATGTGGGCGCCGAGTTGCTCGAAGGCTTCAGCGGCTTGGTCCAGCAGTGGCCGGGCGGCCTTGGGGCCCTTGCTGTGGCGCAGCCGGCCGCCGTGCGCCAGGCGGATGCGGGCCCGCTCGAAGGGGAAGTCCGCAGCCGCCGGGTGGGTGTCGGCCCGCTGGAACATCGCTTCCGCTTCGTCGTCGTCCTCCGCCGTCATCGAGAGCACCCCGAAGGTGGTCAGGGCGAGGCGGGGAGAGATGTCCGGCAGGGCTGCGGCCTGTGCTGCCAGGGCGTGTTCGCGTGCCTGTCGGGTTCGGCCGGTGCGCAGGGCGGCTTCGACGAGGTCGAGGGCGATACGCGGGGCCTGGTGTGCGCCGGGGGTGAAGCCGCCGGGCCGGGTGATCGCGGTGGCGCAGAGGTAGGCCGCTTCGTACTTTCCCTCGATCAGGGCGGCGGTCATCGCCACGACGTCGACGATCTGGGTGAGGAACCCGATCCTGCGGGGGCGGGCCCAGCGGTCGACGACGCCCTGCAGGTCCCTCGCCCGGTCCAGGTCCCCGCGCAGGACGGCGAGGTGGGCCAGGTGGGCCAGGCTCTGGTGGGCGAACAGGGCGTGGCCGTGAGCTGTCGTCAGTTCCAGGACACGATGTCCGGTCTGTTCGGCGGCCTCCCAGGCGCCCGAGGCCATCTGGTCCAGCATGATCAGGTGCAGCATGGTCATGCCGTTGACCACGGCTCCGGTCAGCAGTTCACGTTCCACGCTGCGGACGAGATGGGTGCGGTAGTGGCTCAGGGTGTCGATGTGGTAGGCGGCGGCGCCCAGTCGGGTGATGTCCCACGGGTCCAGGTTCGGAAACGCGGCGTATGCCGCTGCCAGGCGCTCGTGCACTCCGCGGCCCCGGTCCGCCACGTCGCTCCAGGCGTCTTGGTAGATACGTGACTTCGCCGGGACGAGGTGGCCCAGGGAGTCGAGCAGCTGGTGGGTCCGCTGCCAGGAGTCGCCGTCGCCGGCGTACTGGCTGATGGCCAGCAGGAGGTTCACGAGTCTGGTGAGTTCCTCCTCCGGCTCTGCCTCGGCGCCGTCGCGGATCCTCTCGATGGCCGCGGCCACCCGCCGGTGTGAGGACCGCACGTCCCCGTCCTCGTAGAACGCCGCGTAGGCAGTGACCCGGACAGAGGCTGCCGACTGGGTCCCGCCCGGTGCGCGATCGGTGTCCAGCAGGCGCTGGGCCCGGCCGAGGAGCCCGGTGTGGCCGGCCACGAACGCGGCGCTCGCCAGCCGTCGGGACCGGTCCTCGCGGGTCTCGCTCAGCTCCGCCGCGCGGGTCAGCCAGTTCACGGCGGCGGCGGCGCCGCCGCGCCGGGTGGCCGAGGCCGCGGCCTCCTCCAGGGCTGCGGCGACGCCCTCGTCCGGGTCGACCGTGGCGGCCGCCAGATGGGTGGCCCGGCGTTCGATGTTGTCGCGGTGGATCTGTGCCAGGGTCCCGTGGGCCGACCGGCGCGCGTTCGGGGCGGCGGAACGCACGACGCTCGAACGCACCAGGGGGTGACGGAACACGTACTCCCCGCTGCCCGGATCCAGGACCAGCAGTCCAGCCGCCACTGCCTGGTCGGCGTCCCGCATGCGGTAGCGCGCGGCCCCCGCCGGAGCGGTCAGCGTTCCGGCGTTGACTCCGTCCAGCGCGCCGAGCAGGAGTTCGGTGCGCAGGGCCGGTTCGAGGGTGGCGATGCGCGCCCCGTAGACCTGCTGGAACCGGTCGGGAAGCGGGACCAGGCCGTCCCCGGGCAGCTCGCCGGCAACGGGTACGGCGACGTTCGCACTGAGGTGGGCCGGGAGTTCCATCAGGGCCAGCGGGTTGCCCTGCGCCTCGTCCAGGACCCGGCCCCGGATCTGCGGGTTCAGCTGCGGATGACGCAGGTCCAGCAGACGCGTCGCGGCGGACCAGGACAGCGGCGGCACCGCGCGGGTGGGAAACGCCGCTGACTGGAAGCCCGAGAGTCCTTCGGGACGCATGGCGATGAGCAGTTTGACGGTGCTGCCGGCCAGGCGGCGGCCCACGAACCCGCAGACCGCGGTGCTGGCCGTGTCGAACCACTGGCTGTCGTCGATGACCAGCAGCAGGGGTGACTGCGCGGCTGCGAGCGTGATCAGGTCCAGGACCGCGGTACCCAGTGTCATGACCGACGGGGCGTCCGCCTGGCTTCTCCCGAAGACGACCTCGAAGGCGACCTTGCGCACCTCGTCCAGGTCGTCGACGTGGGCGAGCAGTGGATAGAGCAGCTGATGCAGGCCGGCGAAGGGCAGCTCCGACTCGGCTTCGACACCGGCCGCCCGCACGACCTGGTACCCCGCGCCCGCTGCCTGCTCGGCGGTGTGTTTCAGCAACTCGCTCTTTCCCACGCCGGTCTCGCCCGTGAGCAGGAGGGTCTGCCCCTGGGGTGAGTTGACGAACGAGGACAGAATCGCTTCTTCGGCTTCCCGGCCCACGATGGCCGACTCGAAGGACTCCACAGCCCTGCTCCCTTCCCCGGACGGGCCGGGCTGCGGCCCGTGCCCTTGGATACGTCGACCACCTGTGGCGGGGAACCTGGTGCAGGGGTGTCTCCCCCGTGCCCGCCCGCTCTCGGCGGGGATCCCGTGCCGCCGCAGCGCTTGCGGGGGTTGCCCGGTGCACGGTCGCGGTTCCCAGGTGACCGGTCGGGTCGGTTGTGGGAGGCGGACCGCCTGTGAGGCACAACGTTCCTCCGGGCGCCGCACCAGGACCAGGCAGTTGGCAGGCGGTTGCCAGGCGACTCGGAGGCGGTTCTGCGCCGGCTCCCGATCTCGACGGCTCACGTACTCCGAGTGCGCGACAGCGCACTCCGCGCCGCCCACTCTCAGCCGTGCGCAGTCCGGACACATCCGTCAGTTGACGGTCGGCCCGACCGGCACCGCTGTGGCGCTGCGAAGTCCTGCCTCCTGCGGCAGCCGTTGCGGCCATCCCCGCGAAGCCCGGGGCGACCCGCGTCCTCGGCAGGCGGCAGCCCCCGCCGCTGCGCCGGCCCTGTGCTGCGGACAGCGCCGGATGGCTCAGGCGCATCGCGTGACGTAGGGAGCCGGTGCGGCACGGCGTACGGCGGTTGACCGTCATGTGACGGATCCCTGTCCGTGGGCCGTGCCAGGAGGGTGGAGCCCGTCAAGCCCCTCGGCGTTGTCCGCACGACAGCGGTGCGCCCGTGCAGCGCACGGCACGAGGCGGCACTCACCCGCACACTTCGCTCGTTCACCCGGAAGGGACAACTCCCATGGCAGACGGCAAGAGCAGACTCAAGCACTGGCTTCCGATGGCAATCGTGTCGGCGGTCTCGGCGGGCCTCGTCCTGGGCTCGGTCGCCCTCGGCGGCCCGGCGGACGCCAGCACCTCGTCGGTGGCCGGCACGCGGGGCAATCCGACGATCGTCCTGGAACACGGTGCGTTCGCCGACGGCTCCAGTTGGAGCGGCGTCATCACCCGGCTGCGCGCGGCCGGCTATCCGGTCGTCGCCCCCGCCGACCCACTGCGCGGGCCGGCCGCCGACGCCGCCGTGCTGCGCAGCGTTCTGGACAACATCAAGGGGCCCAAGGTCCTGGTGGGGCACTCCTACGGAGGTTCCGTCATCAGCGCGGCCGGAGCGAACGACCCGCAGGTCAAGGCACTGGTCTACGTGGCCGCGTTCCTGCCCGCCCCGGGCGAGACGGCGCTGGAACTGACCGGCAAGTTTTCCGGATCCACGCTCCCGGACGCCCTGAACCCGGTCACCTACTCACTGCCCGACGGCACCGGCACCACCGACCTCTACATCCAGACGGACAAGTTCCGTCACCAGTTCGCCGCCGACGTGCCCGCCGCCCAGGCGGCCCTGATGGCTGCCACCCAGCGGCCCATCGCCCAGAGCGCGCTGCAGGAGAAGGCCACCACCGCCGCCTGGCAGGAGAAGCCGAGCTGGGACGTCGTCACCACCCAGGACCTCAACATCCCCGCGGCCGCACAGCTCTTCATGGCGCGCCGCGCCCACTCCCACATCACCGAGGTGGCCGCCTCGCACTCCGTCGCGGTCTCCCACCCGGCCCTGGTCGCCCAGGTCATCGAGAAGGCCGCCAACGCCACCCGCTGACCCCCGAAGCACCCGAGGGGGCGGCCGCTCCCCCAGCTGCCCCCTCGGGACCATCACCTCCCCGATCCGCCCGCCCGTACCGCCCACCCCCGGAGGACCCATGACGGTCGACTTCACCCACTCCCCCGACGTCGTCGTCATCGGCGCCGGACCTGTCGGCGAGAACGTCGCCGCCCGCACCACGGCCGCGGGCCTGAAGACCGTCATCGTGGAAAGCGCACTGGTCGGCGGCGCCTGCTCCTACTGGGCGTGTGAACCCAGCAAGGCTCTGCTGCGGCCCGTGCTGCTCCGAGCCGACGCCTCCCACGTCCCCGGCCTCGATCCCTCGGTCGCCGGGCCCCTGGACACGGCGGCGGTGCTGGCGCACCGGGATCGCATGTCCGCGCACTGGAACGACGAGGGCCAGGTGGCGTGGCTGGAGTCCGCCGGCATCGAGCTGATCCGCGGTCACGGCCGCCTGCAGGGCCCGCGGCGGGTCGCCGTCACCACGCCGGACGGCGAGGTACTGCTCCTGCGTGCCCGGCACGCCGTGGTCCTGTGCACCGGCACCCGAGCAGCGTTCCCGAGCCTGCCGGGACTGGAAGGCCTGCGGCCCTGGAGCAGCCAGGAGGCCACCACCGCACAGCGGATACCCGAACGGCTGGCCATCGTCGGCGCCGGCGTGGTGGCGGTCGAGATGGCCACCGCCTACCAGGCACTGGGCTCCCAGGTCACCCTGCTCGCCCGCGGCAGCGGGCTGCTGGCTCGACTGGAGCCCTTCGCCGGGGAGCTGGTCACCGACCGGCTGCGCGCCGCCGGTGCGGATGTACGGCTGGACACCGCCGTCGCCGGTGCGGCGCGGACGGGCGGACCGGACGGGGAGGTCGTCCTCACGCTCACCGACGGCAGCCGGACCAGCGCCGACGAGGTGCTGTTCGCGACCGGGCGGGCGCCGGCGACGGAGGATCTCGGACTGCACACCGTGGGCCTGCGGCCCGGGCACTGGATCGCCACGGACGACCGTCTGGCCGTCACCGGCGTCGCGGGCAACTGGCTCTATGCCGTGGGCGATGTCAACCACCGCGCCCTGTTCACCCATCAGGGCAAGTACCAGGCCCGGATCGCCGGCTCGGTGATCGCCGCACGGGCGCAGGGCGCCGAGGTGGACACCGCACCCTGGAGCCGGCACAGCGCGACCTCGGACTCCGAAGCCGTACCCCAGGTCGTCTTCACCGATCCGGAGATCGCCGCCGTCGGCCTGACCCACGCCCAGGCCGTCCGCGCGGGCCGCCGGGTCGATGTCGTCGACTACGAGATCGGCCAACTCGCCGGAGCCCTGCAGTACCGCCCGGACTACGCGGGCAGGGCCCGCATCCTCATCGACCCCGCCCGCCGCACCGTCGTCGGAGCGACGTTCGCCGGCCCCGGCGTCGCCGAACTCCTGCACTCCGCGACGGTCGCCATCACCGGCGAAATCACCGTCGACCTGCTGTGGCACGCCGTCCCGCCGTTCCCGACGATCAGCGAAGTGTGGCTGCGGCTGCTCGAAACCTACCTGGTCTGACCACATCAGCACCTACCCGGAGCCGACCCCGGCCGCGGCCCCCGTCCGGCCCCGCTGCCGCGCACCCCCGCGCCCGCCGCTCCTCAGCAGCTCGCCCCGCGCCCTCCCGGCACCGTCCGGGACCCATCGAAGACAAGGAACAGTCATGCCGTTCATCACCGTCGGCCAGGAGAACTCCACCGACATCGACCTGTACTACGAGGACCACGGCACCGGGCAGCCGGTCGTGCTCATCCACGGCTACCCGCTCAGCGGCCGCTCCTGGGAGAAGCAGACCGCAGCGCTGCTCGACGCCGGCTACCGCGTCATCACCTACGACCGCCGCGGCTTCGGCCAGTCCGACCAGCCCGCCACCGGCTACGACTACGACACCTTCGCCGCCGACCTGCACACGGTCCTGAAGACCCTGGACCTCAACGACGCCGTCCTGGTCGGCTTCTCCATGGGCACCGGCGAGGCCGCCCGCTACCTGGCGACCTACGGCGCCGCCCGCGTCGAGCGCGTGGCGTTCCTGGCCTCCCTGGAGCCCTGGCTGCTGCAGAACGACGAGAACCCGGGCGGCGCGGCACCGGCCGAGTTCTTCCTGGGCGTCTCGCAGGCGGCACAGGCCGACCGCTACGCCTACTACACCGCGTTCTTCCAGGACTTCTACAACCTGGACGACTACCTCGGCACCCGGATCAGCGAGGAGGCCCTGCGCAACAGCTGGAACACCGCCGCCGGCGGCGGGGCCCGCGCGGCCGCCGCCGCCCCGCTGACCTGGTCCACCGACTTCCGCGCCGACATCGCGAAGATCGACGTACCGGCCCTCATCCTGCACGGCACAGCCGACCGCATCCTGCCCCTGGACGCCACCGCCAGGCCGTTCCACAAGGCGCTGCCGCACGCCGCCTACGTCGAGATCGAAGGCGGCCCGCACGGCCTGCTGTGGACCCACGCCGAGGAGGTGAACCAGGCCCTGCTGGCCTTCCTCGCGGGCTGAGCAGGCCCCGACAGCACCGCCTGCCGCAGGAGAAGGCGGCCGTCCCGGCCCGGGTGCGCGGCCCCGCAGGTCCGCACCCGGGCCGCCGACCGCCCACCGCCGACCGCCGCGGACGACGAACCGGCGGCCGTTTCCTCGGCTTCGCCGTGCAGTGCACGAGCAGTGTGTTCGCTCTCCGCAGCCGGCACCGCGATGGACATGTGCGCCCTGCGGCGTCGACGCCCGGGGGTCGCGGCACTCCTCCGGGCCTGTCGGCATCGCACTCAAGGCGTCCGCCACCTGACGACGGGCCGTCCACCGGCGCCGTCGCGCGACAACGACACTCGTAGGCAGCGGCAACATCAGCGGCAAGGTCAGCGGCAACGTCCGGGACACTCGGACACCATCGGACGGTCACACATGTGACCATTGAATCCCTTGCCAGGTATGAACATGTTGTAAGGTCGGCCCAGTCGTCCCGGCGGGAACACCCACAGGCGGCGAGGTCCTGGCCGGTCCAGGCCACCATCCCTCTTCTGGAAGCAGGACACAGCCATGTCCCCAACCATCACACCGTTCGGAGCGCGGACCACTGCCGCGGAGGTGCTCGAAGGGGTCGATCTGGGCGGGCGCCGGATCGTCGTCACCGGTGGGTCCTCCGGACTTGGTGCCGAGACGGTGCGCGCGCTGGCCGCGGCGGGGGCGCAGGTGACCGTCGCCACCCGCGACCCCGCTGCCGCCCGGTCGCTGACCGCGGAGTTCCCCGGGGTGCGGGCCGTCGCCCTCGACCTGGCCGACCTGGCCTCCGTCCGCACCTTCTGCGAAGCCTGGCGCGGCCCCCTGGACGGCCTGGTCGCCAACGCCGGCGTGATGATGCTGCCGACCCGCCAGGTGAACGCGCAGGGCTGGGAGTTGCAGCTCGCCACCAACTATCTCGGCCACTTCGCGCTGGCGCTCGGACTGCGCACTGCTCTGCAGAAGGCCGAGTGCCCGCGCGTGGTCGCGGTCAGCTCCGGAGCCCAGCTCCGGGCAGGATTCGACTTCGAGGACCCGCAGTTCGAACGGCACCCCTACGACCCGTTCGTCGCCTACGCCCGGTCGAAGACCGCGAGCGTGTTGCTCGCTGTCGGGATCAGCCGTCAGTGGGCCGAGGACGGCATCAGCGCCAACGCCTGCGCGCCGGGGTGGATCCACACGAACCTGACACGGCACCTCGACGCCGCGACCATGCAGGCGCTCGGGGCCATGGACGCGGAGGGCAATCTGCTCACCCCCGACCACTACAAGACCCCCGCCGAGGGCGCGGCCACCACGGTACTGCTGGCCGCCTCACCCCTCCTGGACGGCGTGACCGGGTGCTACTTCGAGGACAACCAGCAGGCGGAGGTCGTCGACGGCGGCCCCGAGGTGATGGCGGGAGTGGCGCGATGGTCGGTCGACCCTGCCGCCGCCGATCGACTGTGGGCCTCGGCCCTGCCCGTTGTGAGCTGAAACCGGCGAGGCGGCCGTGCGCCTCCGTACGGCTGCCGCTTCCCTACGACCGCAGAGAGCAACGAAGGACTGAGATGAACGACAGAAGGAAAACCCCCGAGTTCCTGCTGGTGCACGGGGCCTGGCATCGGTCGTGGTGCTGGCGCGCGATCCAGGACATCCTCACCGACCGGGGCTGGACCAGCCACACCGTCGACCTGCCGAGCGTCGTGGCCGAAGGGTCCACCGGAAGGCTGCCCGGCCTCCTGGACGATGCCCGGGTGATCCGCGAGAAGATCGATGCCGTCCGGGCCCCCCTGGTCGTCGTCGGGCACTCGTACGGGGGCGCACCGGTCACCGAGGCGAGTGCGGGAGCCGCCAACGTGTCGCACCTCGTGTACGTATCCGCCTTCGCGCTGGAGGTCGGCGAGAGCCTGATGACCTGCTTCGGCGGCGAACAGCCGGACTTGGCGACGGTGGAGGGGGTGATCCCGGTCCGGGAGAACCCGGCGGCGACGCTCTACAACGACGTGCCCGAGGGCCCGAGGGAAGCCGCTCTGGCGCGACTGCTTCCGCAGAGCGCGCTCTCCTTCGCCGAGCCGGTGCGACGGGCCGCCTGGAAGACCGTTCCCAGCAGCTACGTCGTCTGCGACGAGGACCAGAGCCTCCCCCCGTCCTACCAGGAGCCGTTCGCCGAACGGACCGGTGCCACCTATCACCTGGCCAGCGGCCACACACCGATGCTCTCCATGCCCGAAGAGCTGGTCGATCTCCTCGAACAGATCGCCCGGGGCACCACCGCCTAGGACGACCGCTCTGCACGCTGGAAGGCTTCTCCGACTACCCGGACAGTACGATGATCGACCAGCCGGACGGCTGATCAGGGGGTGGCGCAGTGCAGCAGGCGACCTTCGGCACCCTGCTGCGCGAGGCGCGTGAGCGCGCCCGGCTCACGCTCGAAGGGCTCGCCGCCGCATCCGGAGTCAGTGTGCGCGCGATCGGCGACATGGAGCGCGGACGCAGACGCAGATGTACAGGCAGGCCGCTCCCCGGTCGCCGCAGTGGGGGGAATGGCCGGGGTGGGTAAGACCGGCCTGGCCGTCCACTCGGCCCACCAGGTCGCAAAGCGGTTCCCGGACGACCAGCTGTACGTGAACCTGCGGGGCCTCAACCCTCGGCCGGCTCACTGGAGCCCGGCGAGGCACTGGGCGGATTCCTCACCGCACTCGGCGTTCCCGGCTCGTCGATCCCCCCGGGGATCGACGAGCGCAGCGGCCTGTTCCGTGCCCAGCTCGCCGACCGCCGGATGATCGTGGTCCTCCGAAGGGGCCACACAAGCCCCGGGATCCGTGACACCGTAGCGTCCCCCCGGCGGGACGGGACGAGTGAAGTACCTGTCGGCGCGCACGGCCTGGCCGTCGGTGGCGCCGGCCGCGAGAGTGGTCAGCAGCGCCCCGCTCGACTTGCACGGTAGCGACTTTGCCGCCGCCGAGCTCGGGCGGCGGCGGGGCGTGCCCCCGGACTCTCCGGTGCAGACCGTCAGTCGGCCTGTTCCCGACGGGGCCGGAATCAGATGGCGCTCCGGTAGCCGGTCCGGTGGTCCAGAAGTCGGTTGAACAGGTGGTGCTTCTCCTCAGTGATCAGGCGGGCCTGGTGCAGCAGCGGACCCTTGCGTCGCGGCGGGTGGTGGGCCGCGATGCTCTGATCCAGTGGGCGGCAGAACAGGCGTTCGTACGGGCCTGCCAACTACCGGTGCTGGCTTGGGCGATGAGGTGGGTGAGGAGGCCTACGTCCGAGCGCGACGGTCAGGGGGAAGACGAGCTGGCTGGTGAGGTTGTCGTCCAGGGCCCAGGCAGAGACGGGCGGCTTCCAGGTACTCGTGGTACTCCTGGGCTGACGCGCCGGTCACCGGGGAAGGGAACGGTGGGTTGGGCAGCACCCGCCCGAGGAGGGTGTCGAGGCTGTCGAGCGGCTGCCGCAGAGTCCCGGCGTCCATTGTGGTCCTCCCCCGTTGATCCGGCTTCTGGGAAGCGGCCGGTGTCGCTCCGACTGCCCATTTCGTAGCAGGTGAACGATCTGGGGAATCAGCTGAGCGGAAATCGGCTGGGCCGTGGGCGGGCGGGTCAGCAGGCTGCGGCCATGTTCGGGTACCACGGCTGGATCAGCGTTCAGGAGAGTGCCACGGCCGACGATGACGACTACGACGACCGCCGTCTGCGGGGGATCGTCGAGTGCATCGAGCGGCGCATCCGGGAGATGGACAGCCCTTACCTGGTTGACCTGCGGTGGATGAACGGGCAGGCGTTCATCCACTTCGGCGGGGTTCCAGCCAGGCCCATTGCCGATCCGTCATACCCCCAGCGCCACAGCATGATCATCGCCAGTCGAGATCCACTTCGCCACCATCACTCGCTGACCTGAGTGTGCGCCGGTCCCGAGTCGTAGCGGTCGAGAAACGCGTTCTCCGAAAGGCCGAGCGCATGCAGCTTCGAGAACACCTCCGTACCCGCGCCTACCGCCTCGTCGCCGTCGGAGATCCGGTACGCCTGCACCATGTCCAGGACTTCGAGGTCGCCCTCCCCCGCATACTCGGCCGACTCCCGCTCCGCCAGTTCGATGGCCTCGTCGAGGGAACGTGCCCGGAACAGCACGACACGCTCCTCATAGGGACGGTTTTCCCAGGTCAGCCATCTGTAGAAGGTTCTTGCGCTGTACCACGCCTTCGGCTCTTGCCTCACCGGCCGGCCCCTCTCGACGAAGTCGGACCAGTCTCAGCGATCTTGACCGGCCCTCCACGGGTTTGCGGAGTCGGATCGGCGCCCCACGACGTTGACGGGACGGCTGGGGCCGCGAGGTCGAGGACGCGAGCGAGAGCGGCCGTGACAGGGGTGGACCGGTCGGACAGGTTCTTGGACACCCAGTCGGCTGCCAGCTCGAAGAAGCCGGCAAGGTCACGCTCCACTCCGACGAGAAGGTGGCGGAGCTCGGTGACGGACAGCTCGATCACCGGGCTGTCGCGCTGCTCGGCGTCGACGGTCAGCCGGACGGTCCGGCCGAAGCGCTCGGCGCACGGGTCGGGATCATGGCCGAAGGACGTGTAGCCGCTGCCGTCGACAACCTGGTGCCAGTCGCGCCATTCCTCCAGCCCGTTGCAGCAGCCGGGCAGGAAGGTAGTGCCTGTCGAGCTGTCCGTGACCCGTAGGCCGCCGGCCGCGTAGAGAGTCTCGAGGGTCAGCAGTCCATGCAGGAAGGAGTCGAGCGGATCAGCCGGCCGCGGCGGGCGGTCACCGTCCGGGTCAACGTCGTTGCAGGCGATGATGCGCATCACTGCTGCCCCGACCTCGGCGGGTGAGAGCTCGCCGCTGAGAGGCAGGAAGCCGAACGGCTCGATCTCAGCGACAGGCCAGAAGGCAAAGCCATCGGGGGTGCACATCTCCAGGACAGCTTGCATCACGATCACCTGGCGAAGTGTTCCATCTCCCGCCCGTATCGCCTTCCGATTTCCTTGCGCCCGTCTCTGCCGAGCTTGATCCGGCGAGCGAGTTGAGCGCGCCCTTGAGCGAGTTGAGCGCCCTTGGTTGCATCTCGCTGGGCACGACCGAGTAGGCCAACGCCCTACAGTCAGACCTCAGTCAGACGTCAGCGAGACGGGTGTGCGCCACGTCTTGGCCGTTCGCCACCGGAGTCCGACTGCAAAGCGCTTGTGAACCGGGTTCAGCCGCAAAGTTCCGCGATGGTGTCCTCGAAGTCGGGGAACTCCTGGACGGCCAACTCGATCACCGTGGCGGCCGACCGGTTCCGCCCCGGCGCGAACCTTTCCGCGACAGACCTCAGCTCCAGGTCGGGGCGCGGGGCGCGCCGGCGCTCGTGCGGGTCGGCTGCCTCACAGGGTCCGAGGCCGTCGGCCAGCAGCCACAGGAAGTCGCCCAGGTCGCGTGCGACGACTCCAGTCTCCCCTTCGGATCCGAGGAAGACGACCGGTTGCTCGGTGAGTTCCTGGGCCGGGCGGATCAGCCAGAGCGCCGCGTACCCGCCCGTGCCGTCCTGGCCGAAGATGCGGAAGCGGTCGCCGTCCAGGTCCTTGTTGCCGGTCCAGGCCCGGAACCAGTCGGTGGTCTCCTCGGCGGACAAGAAGACGGGGAAGGGCTCGAAGTCGATGCCTTCACCGTCGTCGTAGTCGAACGGGGCCGACATCGCGGCGGCGAGTGCGGGAGGGAACTGTCGATCATCGCTGGGCGTCACAGGCACAGGTTATCGACCGGTCAAAGTCACCTGGCAGTCGGTCGGGATCACTTGGCAGAAGGCAGTGGCCGACCGATCGGGCCGGATGTCCCAGCACTGTCCTGACCCGGGCCCGAAGCAGTCCCGCCAGGAGACCGGTCCGGGACCGTCCCAGCAAAGGATTGAAACCGGGCATGCTGGGACAGTGGGCCTTCACCAGCTTCGAACGTGCTGGTCGGAGCCTCTGGCGTGGCGTTCGGCCGGGGTGCTCGTGCTGGTGACGGACGGCTGCCCGGGGTCTTGATCGTGGTTGATCATCCCGTCGCGCCGGCGCCGCAGGGAGACACTGGGACGCCGTTGCCGCCGGGCAGGCCGAGGAGCCGCTTGTCGTGCCGCAGCATCGCCGGCATGAGCACTGCATGAGCACTCCTATCCGGCCCGTGGGCAGGGACCGGAAGGAGGAGCGGTTCGCCTTCAGGTGGGAACGCAGCAGGTCGGCGAGGTAGACCACGGTGCGTGGAAAGGTTCAGCTTGCACTGGCCGACACGGGAGACACCCTCGGCGGGCGCGTTGTTCTTGATCGCATACTCTCAACGGCCCTCGGGGGCAGCACAGTTACACCTCATCCGCCTGCGGGGGCGCGGTGACAGGCACGTGGTGAAGCGGCTCTCGGGCAGCTTGCGCAGCCGGCCCCGCCCGGCGAGCTTGGACAGCTGCGACAGCTGTGACAGCTGCGACAGCCTGCCGCGTAGCGGTTCCAGCCTGCCCAGGGTCAGAAGTGGGTGGCGATGCCGAAGGCCTGTCGGAGCTGCGCCATGTCGTGACGGTCGCGATCCGCCGGTTCGTAGCCCTGGTGGAAGTAGACCTGCTGATCGGCCGACAGGCAGGGGACGGTGGTCCCCTGGATCGTTCCCGTGACAAAGCACGAGGCGGGATAGGTGAATGGGTGCCCGGCGTCGGTCGAGGCTTGGACTGCGGACCCGTCGGCAGCGAAGAGCAGCGGGTGCAGGTCGGTCTCCCGACCACGAGGGTCGGTGACCACGAACCGCACCGGCCGCCAGTCCAGGGTCTCGCCGAAGCCGACCTGCGAGAGGGCCGCGACCACCGCCGGCTCCTGGTCGCTTCGGTGCATCAGGTCCAGATCGCGGTGCCGGCGGGTCTGCTCACCGACGAGGGCGTCGATGCCCCAGCCACCACCAATCCAGATGTCCACCTCTGCCTGCTGCAGCACGGCAAGGATGTCCAGTACGTCGTCTGCTGTCATCACTCGCGGACGCTAACGCTGATCGCCTGGGTAGGCGAGCGGTTTACTGCCGTGACAGAGCTGCTCCGGCCGGCCCCGTCAGACGATCAGGACATCAGGCCCCCACCCACGACCTGCACAAGCACCTCGGAAGCCCGCCACGCCACCGCCCCCGACCAGCGCGTTCGAAGATGGCGAAGCTTCAGTGACACCGCAGCCGCAGTTCCCGGGACGGCCCTGGCCCGGACCGGGCCGCTCGGGTGGGTGAGCAGGCCGACCAGCAGTGGCCGAGCTGCCGATTTGCCGGTCCGCCTGCTGTGCGGTTCGGGGCTATGAGCAGGTTCTTGCCATGGGTGAATCTTGATTCGGCCGGTGTCCGGGCGCGATAGTCGGACTGATCGATTCCGGGGCACCGGTGTCGTCCGTCGGGGGTGTCTCGTCGGTTGGGGGGCTGGGCGAGGGAGTCGCGCGGCGCCGGGGTGGGTCACCGCAAGGTGGCAGTGGGGGAACAAGCATGTTCGGAACCGTCGACGTGTTCGGGCAGGCACCGGAGGCGTCGGAGCGGATACTGCACGGCCGGCTGCTGCCGGCCGGTCTGCAGGCCGAAGCCACGAACGCGCTCGACCAGGCAGCGGCATTCGCCGTCCGGACGCAGGACGACGACGGGGCCTGGCGGGTGCCGACCCGGCCGCGGATCCTGGACACCGCGGTGGCGGCCTACAGCCTGGCCGGGGTCGAAGGAGCCGAGGAGGCACGGGAGCGCGCCGTGCACTGGCTCGCCACCGCGACCGCACAGACGCACGACCCGCTGGTCGAGGCCACGGACCGCTGGCTGCTGGAGCTGACCACCGCTCCGAGAGTGCCGGCGTTGCCCACCCTGGCCGTGCAGGAGGGGCCGCACCAGCGGCGGGCCCTGTATCTGCACGCCATCGCCTGCGCCGCCGGCGCCCCCGGAGCCGACCCCGGCCTGCTGCTGGAGCACGCCCGGGCCGCGCTGGGCGGCGACCGCGGAGCCCGCATCAAGCCCTGGCAGCGCACCCTGCTGCTCGCCTTCGAGGCCATCGCCCACCACTCGCTGGGCAGGGCCGCAGTCCCGGGCATCCCGGACGACCTCGGGCGCGGCCAGTCGGTGGACGGCTCGTACTACGGCATGCCGATGGTCACCGCGATGCTGCACCTCGCGCTGACCCGGATCGCCCCCGACCACCCCGCCACCGAACGCTGCCGCCGGAGCCTGCTGGCCGACCAGCACGACGACGGAACCTGGCGGTTCATGATCAGCGAGATATGGGACACCGGACTGATGGTCCGGAGCCTGCGCGGGTACCCCGGCTTCGAGCAGGCCGCGCTCGCCCCGGCCCTCGACTTCCTCGTCGCAGCCCAGCGCGAGGACGGCGGCTGGGCCTGCGCCCACGCCCTCGACTCCGACAACGACACCACCGGCAGCAACCTCCTCGCCCTGGCGGGCACCACGTGGGCCGACCGCGTCCGGATCCGCGCGACGGACTACGCCCGCCGGCACCAGACACCGAAGGGCCTGTGGAACACCTGGCTCTCCAGCGACGACACTCCGGTCGCCGATGTCGTCGCCCACATGGTCGCCGGCATCGAGGCAACCGGCTTGCCGGGGATCGATCTCGGCCCGGCCCGCCGCTGGCTGGCCGGCCTCGCTGTCACGGGCGGCTGGGAGTCCAACTGGTACATCCCACCGGCCTACGGCCCGGCCGAGATCGGACCGGCCGTCAGCGACCGGCCCGACTCGCCGGCCCGCAGCCGCGCAGCCGGGCCTGGCCTCGCGGCCGCGCAGCGCCCGGACGGGGGCTGGCCCCGTATCCCGGGCGAGCCGTACTCCAGCCCCGCCGCCACCGGCCTGGCCCTGACCGCCTACTGCGCCGGTCACCTCGACCTGTCCGAGGCAGCCCTGCAACGGGCGGTGCGTTTCCTCGTCGACACCCGGACCGCCGAGGGGACCTGGGACGACCGGCCGATCATGTACGGACCCCGTCCCTTCCTCACCGTCACCACCACCCACGTCCACGCCCTGGCCGCCCGCGGGCTGCGCGACCTCCTCCTACCCGCCCACCACCACGCCGGAGTCATCCGATGAACGCGCCCCTGCCGCAGTCCGCTGCCGAAATGCGCACCCCCGAGAGTGAACTGCTCGCCCGACTCGCCCCGCAGGCGGCGGTCTTCGACTTCGACGGCACCCTGGTCGACACCCGCACCGTCAACACCGACGCCGCCCACGCCAGCCTCACCGACCTCGGGCTCGCCGTCCCCGAACAGTGGCTGCAGCAGGCCCCGCTCGCGGATCTGACGGCCCTGCGCGAACGCCTGCACACCGACCTCGGCCTGCACCTGCCCTGCACGGACGGCGAGTTCGTGGACCGCACCCGAGCCCACTGGCTCACCCTCAGCGACCGGGTCCGGCCGATAGCGCGCGTGGCAGCTCTCGCCCGCAAGCTGGCTCAGGCCGTACCCGTGGCGGTGGCCTCCGCCAACGACGGCCGGGTGGTGCGCGCAGGCCTCGCCGCGGTCGGCCTGGACCGACTGTTCGACGTCGTCATCGCCCGTGAACACGTCTCCCGCCTCAAGCCCGCCCCCGACGCCTACCTGCTGGCCGCCGCCAAGCTGGACGTCGCCCCGGGCCGGTGCGTGGCCTTCGAGAACACCACCGAAGGCCTTGACGCGGCCCGCGCCGCCGGCATCCCCGTGATCGACATCCGCGACAGCATCTGGACCGTGCAGAGACCCTGAGTCCCTCGAAGTATCAGTGGTCCCGCCAGGACAGCGACGTGTGCCGGCAGCACCCGAGTCACCGTCATCCGTGCACCCCTCGGGACCGAACTTCCGTGTGGTCAGCGGGTGTACGGCATAGAAGGCCGACAGGGACACCACGGCGACGGGCTGCGAGGGTGCCCCCGCCACGAGCGACGCGGCCGTCTCCCCGACGTTGGTCAGCTCCTCACGCGGGTTGTACGGAATGTGGGCCGGCAGCACCGGCTCCACGCTCGCCGGCGACCGCTTGCCCTCTCCCGCCTTGATCTCCTGACGGGTCCGCAGCCAGCGCGGACACTCGTCCTCCTGCTCCTCGGCGAAGCCTTCGACGCCGGCGACCCCACAGCTCATAGGGTCCTTCCGGATACCGACGCGACCGCCATGCCGTACGTCGGCGCGGCCTACCCGGAGCGCACCACGAAGCTGTCGAGGTAGCCAACCACCGGAGCATCGATCACGTGTTGCGGTGACCTGCGGCACCGCCGGCGTTGCCGAAGACATGCGCGGCGACGTCCTGTCATGCCTGGTCGCTCCGACTCCTCGCGCGGTAGTACCAGAGGGCGGAGGTCCGGTGGTCGTGCTTCGAGAACACGTCGAGCGGTCCGACCCGCTCGTACGCCTCCTCGGTCCGCGGGTGGTCGCGGCGGGCCAGTGCCCAGGCCGCCTCCAGGAGCAGATCCTTGTCCTCCTCGTCGAGGAGCGCGAGGAACGCGTCCAGGACGGGGGCGCTCCGGTCGTCGTAGCCGGAGAGGGACTGTGCGGCGCGGCGCCGCACCCCGAGGATCTCGTCGCGAATCAGCAGGAGCAGGGCGTCCCGGACAGCCGGCTCGAGTCGCTTGTCGGGCGCGGACCACGAGGGGAAGGCCTCGGCGACGGCATGCCGGACCTCGGGCTCGGGATCGTGGACGAGGCCGAGCAGTGCCGATGCGGCACGCTCCCGGTCCAGGCAGGACACGGCCGCGCTGCGTACGCCCGGATCGGGATGGCCGATGTACCGCAGGCCGATGGCCTCCTGCTCCGGATGCCCGTGGCCGGTGAAGGTTTCCAGGACGGCGGCGAGGACCTGTCCGTCGGGCTCCTCCTGTGCCCAGGACGCCAGGAACTCGACGTCCTGAGCGAGATCCGGTGGGCGGTTCACCGGCACGAAGAGGTTCCGGTGCAAGATGACCTCAGCGAGGAAGCGGCGGCATGCGGGATCGGGTTGCTGCCGCAGCGAGGTGAGCTCGGACCAGATGCGTGGACCGCGGCGCTGGCCCAGGTAGTAGCTAGCGGCGAACCAGTTGCTGTCCCCTACCTGGGCGTGCGGGACGGCGCGTGCCATCACTTCGCCGGAGGGCGGGAACACGCCGAACGCCCACTCGAGGTGGGTGAGGATGGCGCCGTGGCCGTCCCGTGCGGTGCGACCGCCGAGGGAGAACTCGTCGATCGTGTCACCGTGAGGGTCGTCGACCTGGCGCTTGACCGCTGACTCCGTGGCTCCGGTCCGGCGGCGCAGTTCTTCGACCACACCCGTCTCGTGCCAGTACCGGGCCAGGTCCAGCAGTTCCCGCCGGGAAGCCTCGGGCAGGCGAACCTGAGGTTCGTTTCCGAGCGTCATCAAGACCAGCGTGGGGGAACCGGTGTCGACCGCCCGCAGCAAGGGGGTGCCACCACCCGGAAGCTCGCGGTCCTGATCAGCACCCCCCTCGACCAGAACTTCAGCGGTGACGTGATCGAACCTGCCCACGGCGGTGCAGAGCAAGGGCAGCCCGTCAGAGCCCAAGGTGTCCGGCGCTGCCCCCTGCTCCAGGCACGTCCGTACCGTGTCGGTGTCCCAGGCGATCACCGCGCTGACCAACCGGCCGGCCAGGTCCAGCGACGAATCCGTCAACGCTCCCCCTGATGGTGTGTTCGAAGCGAGCAACGTACCGGAAGCAGCGAGCGGGGGCCGAGGCTTATTCGACCGCCGACCTCGACGACGGCTCCCCGCTCAAGACCCTCTCAGGGCGGCGACGGAGCAGCAGAAGGCGGTCCCGTGACGGCCGCGACGCGTCCCATCGGGTGGGAGGGGATCCCTGTCGGCCGGCCGGACCGGTCAGTGCTTTCGGTGTCGTGCGAGGAAGTCGCCGATGAGCTTCGCCCACTCCTGCGGGCGTTCGGCGAACGGCAGGTGGCCGGAGCGGAGTTCGGCGACCTCGGCTGTGGGGATGGCCGCGGCCAGCTCGCGCTGGAGGGTCGGCGAGATGAGCGGGTCGGCGGTGGTGACGACGACGAGCGTCGGTACCGCGATGCCGGCGAGGTCGCCGCGGACGTCGGCCCGGCGGACCAGGTCCACCTGTTCCGGGGTGCCGACGGGCAGGTTGGCCGCGAGCTGCTCGGCGGCGGTGTGGAGCTGGGCGGGGGTGAGGGAGTTCAGTACCGGTTCACTGAGTGCCATCAGGTTCAGGTACTGGGCGAGCACGGTGTGCTCGCCGGATTCGAACAGCTGGTGCCAGACGGAGGCGGCGAGACTGGTGCGGGTGTCGGCGTGCGCGAAGGTCGCGCTCAGCACCAGTGCGGTGACCCGCTCGGGATGGCGCGCGGCGAGGCGGATCGCGACGGCTCCCCCGAGCGAGTATCCGCTGACCGCGAAGGTGTCGAGTCCTTGGGCGTCGGCCGCCGTGGTCAACTGGTCCACGAGTCCGTCGATCTCCAGAGGCTGGTCGGCCTTCGGGGTGGCGCCGCTACCGGGGTAGTCGACCCCGACGACGGTGTGCCGCGCGGAGAGCTCTTCCATGATCGGCCCGTAGTTGGCCTCGGTTCCGCCGCCCGCCCCGTGGGCGAGGAGGAGGCCGGGACCGGAGCCCCGGACGGTACGGGCGAAGGCGGTGGATGCGGTCATGGTCATCGCGGTTCCCTCTCGCTGGATCGACAGGCACCCGCTTGGCTTTAGCGATCGCTAAAGCCAAGCAGTGGCCAGACTCTAGCAGAACAGCTTTAGCGATCACTACGGACTGGGCAGTAGGCTGCCGTCATGAGCAGCGAACGCACTCCGGCCACGACCCGCCCCCGGCAGAGCCGACGCGCCTTCGACCGTGACCACGCCCTGGCCGCCGCCCTGCGGGAGTTCTGGACCCACGGCTACGAGACGACCTCGATCGCCGCGCTCACCGCCGCGATGGGCATCAACCCGCCGAGCCTCTACGCCGCCTTCGGCGACAAGCGGCACCTGTTCGACGAAGCCGTGCAGCTCTACGCCCGCACCTACGGAGCCCCGCTGCCGCAGGGCCCGGACGCCCGCACGGACATCGCCGCCATGCTGCGGCACATCGCCGCCGACTACACCGACCCGAGCCATCCCCCCGGCTGCCTCATCATCACGGCGGCGGCCAACTGCGGCCCCAACTCGCAGGACGTCAAGGCCGAACTGCGCGACATGCGCGAGGCGACCAAGGCCGCGCTCGCCGCACGTATCCGCGCCGACCTCGACGCGGGGCTGCTGCCCACGCACGTGGACGCCGACGGACTCGCCGCCTTCTACGCGGCGGTCGTCCAGGGAATGAGCCAGCAGGCGTGCGACGGAGCGGGGCGCGAGACGCTGGACCGCGTGGCAGACGCGGCGATGGCCGCATGGCCGGCTGCACCCACCTCATCGGCACAGACATCGGCACCGGCATCACAGCCGACAGCCCACTGAGGACCGCCCGACCACGACCACCCGACCTCGACCGTCCGACCACGGCGCGGAGAGTACCCCCGGGGGTCAGGCTTCGGGCAGTCCCCCCGAGATGGATCGTCGACATGCCACACGCCGTCCAGCCAGCGAACTGCGATCCAGAAGTAAACGCCGTTTACACGTATGAGCATTCTTCAGACGCAACACGCAACTCCCCACGGCCTCCGAACCGCTTTGCGCCACTATGGTGACGCCATGGCATCTCCACCCTCCGAAGGCGGCCGGGAAAAGGTGGCATCCAAGCTTCCTGTCGCCCTTCGTCAGGAACTCAAGACCAGATCCGCTCAGCTCGGTATCGACATGCAGGACGCAGTCACCGAAGCCATCGAACAGTGGCGCGCTCGCCCCCCCGGTAACAACCCCACCCTCGACACCACCGGCGCCGAGAGCTGGAACACCGTGCTCCCGGCCGGCCTCTACGACGACTTCAAGGCCGACTGCAGCAGCAGGGACATCTCCTGCGTCCAAGGCTTTGCCCAGGCCGTGCGTGCCTGGGTCGACTCCCACGCCGCACTGTGCTCCGAAGTGACAATCCCCCGGTACACGCGCCGCATCATCGTGTGCAACCAGAAGGGCGGGGTGGGAAAAACGACCGTTGTCGCAGGAATCGGGCAGGCCATAGCGCTTGGACTGCCCGCAACGACCGGCGGATCGAAACTGCCCGCACTGCCCGGCCGGCGCACGCTCCTGATCGACTACGACCCGCAGGGGCACCTCACCTCGCAGCTCGGTGTCAAGCAGATCGCCCCCGGCGACGAAAGCCTCGTGTCGCACATGGTCGAGCGCGACCGCACCGTCGGTACGCTCCTCGACCACGTCGTGCCGATCGCGCCCGGGTACTTCGACGGGCGCCTGTTCCTCCTGCCGTCCAGCTTCGACGCCTTTCTCCTCGACTCCCGGCTCGGCTCGGTCCGCGGCCCCCGCGAGGCGAGCCTCCAACGCGCTCTCGGTTCGCTCGAGGAGCACTTCGACACGATCGTCATCGACGCTCCCCCGAACCTCGGCCTCGCCATGGACGCCGGCCTCTACTACGCGCACCGCCGCAAGAACGAGGCCGCCGGTGCGTCCGGCGTCCTCATTCCCGTCGAGGCGGAGGACTCCTCCGCCGACGCCTACGCCATGCTCGACAGTCAGATCCGAACGGTCAGCCTCGACTACGAGGTCGAGATCGACCGACTCGGCCTCGTCGTCAACAAGTTCGACAAGCGCAAGGGCTACGTCACCACGCACTCCCTCGACAACTGGCAGGCGCTCGGCACCCCGCCCGTCGTCGCCGTCGTCCCCGACCTCAAGGAGCAGCGCGAGGCCGTGCACCTCAAGCAGCCGCTGCTGATGTACGCGCCCACCTCCATCCAGGCGCAGCGCATGCGTGAGATCCGTCGGAGGCTCGGATGAGTATCGCGAAGAAGCTCGCGGGCGGCGGCGGGTCCTTCGGGGCACTGACCCAGGGCGAGGCGCGGGGGCGAACTGAGGCGATCGCACGCAGCGATGCCCTGGACGCGGCCGGGCGCGTGCGGCGTTCCTCCCTCGCTCCGGTGTCGTCGATCGTGTTCAACCCGCTCAACCCGCGCAGGACCTTCGTGGACGAGACGATCGACGAGCTGGCGGAGAGCCTGAGCCGGCACCAGATCGTGCCGATCACGGTGGTCAGCCGAGACGCGTTCCTGGACGCGCACCCGGACCAGGCCGCCGGGATCGGCGGAGCCGACTTCGTGGCGCTGGACGGCAACAGGCGGCTGCTCGCCGCGCAGCGGGCAGGTCTGCCCAATCTGCGGGTGGACCTGAACGACGACCTGGTAGCCACGGCGGCGGACATGGTGGAGGCCGCACTCGTCGCCAATGCGCACCGGGAGGGTGTGCTTCCGTTCGAGGAGGCGCAGGCGATCGAGCAGCTGCTGCTCACGGTGTACGACGGCAACCAGGCAGCGGTTGCGCGCAAGCTCGGGAAGTCCCGGGCGTGGGTCGGGCAGCGGCTGGCGCTGCTTCACCTGACGCCGGAGCTTCAGGAGCAGGCCGGCACGGGTGAGCTCGCCATCGAGGACGCCCGCAAGATCGGGGCCGAGGCGAGGGCGGGCAAACTCACTACCGATGAGCAGCTGGAGCGTGGGCGGGCGGCCAGAGAGGCTGCCGCGGAGAAGGAGAGGGCGAAGGCTGTTGCCAGACTGGAGCGGTCCGCGCCGCCGGGCCCGGTCTTGCCCCGCCCCACCGGTGATGTAAACGCCGTTTACTCCGAGGCCGATGACGGGACTGCGAATATCGGGGAACCCGGCGCTGTGGACGGCTCCGAGTCGCGATCGGTGGCCGAGCTGTCCGTGCTGGAGGCGGTTCTCCTCGTCGAGCAAGATGTAAACGCCGTTGACACGCCTGAGGTGCCGGAGCAGCGCGATGCGGCTGTGTCCCCGGCTTCGGGGCTTGTGACCCTGGAGGTGGACCCGGACGACTTCATCCGGACCGCACAGGCGATCCACGCGGCGATGGACGTGGCGCAGGCTGTGCGGGTGGCGTCGGCGTTGCTCACCATCCTGCAGCGTGAGCCGAGCTTCCCGGAGATCATGAGTTCGGTCCGGAACAGGAATTCCTGAGACGGTTGCTGTTGAGGCCCGTACCCCGTCGTGGGGGTGCGGGCCTCCATTGTGTTGGCGAGTGTGTTGGCGAGCGCTCGGCCAGTCGAGCCGAGCGGGCTTACGGCGATCGCTGAGCTGCATCGGGGAGCGACGAGGGGATGCGGGTACAGGCCCGTCTTGAATGCCGATTTCACGTCCAGCCGACTGCGGAGTTACCTGGGCAACGTATACGAACATGGTCGGCGGCCGATCTTGCGTGGCCTGTCGCAAAAATCGACCTCCTCAAAGGGCCCTCAGGGAGCCGAACTCGACCCCGCTGGTGTGACGCGACCTGGACAGGGCTCAGCGTCCGCGAGAGGGCCTTTCTGGCCCTTTCGCCCGCTGTCGACCCCCGAACATTCCCCTCGGTGGCCCGTCCGGCTTCTGTACCTGCTGCGCAGTCGGTGGCAGTGGCTCGTGTCGCTTTTGGCGTGCGGGAATGCGCTCGACCACCCGGCAGTCCTTGGTCACGGGTAGGGACCAGGCGGCCGTCGACCATCAGAACGGTGTCCTTGCGGAACCGCTGCCGGGCCTTGAGCGTGAGGCAAGGCCCGACCGGGTCTGCCGCAGGGTCACACGGGCCGAAGTCTCTCAGGCCCCACCGACACGTCTCCGCAGTCGGGCCGCCTGGAGGAGCGGACAGCCCTCAGTCGTCGAGTGCCGCCACCAGGCGGTGCATCACCGACGGCGGCAGGACCGGGTTGGCGGCGGCCTGATGGGCGAGTTCCCCGTCGTCGAGGAGTTCGGTGAGCCGTCGTGGCGGCAGGCGTGGGTGGCGGGCGGCGTCGGCCCGTACGTCCGGGTCCGAGTCGGTGGTCAGCCGGTCCACGGTGGCCGCCGGGGCCTGCGGATCGAGGAGGGCGAGCCGTCGGAGCATCGGGTCGGCGGCTTCGGCGTGGCCTGCGAGTTCTGTGGTGGGGAAGTTCGGACGGGTTGTCAGGCGCCACCGCTCACGGCCGGTGTACTCCAGGAAGCTGCGGAGCAGCAGGTCCGCCGGGGCCCGGGGATGGTTCTGGGCGAGCAGGACCCGTACTCCGAGGTCGGGGTCGCCGGAGAGGCGCGTCACGAGGTCCGGGGGCAGGGCGGGGTCGGAGGCGGCCTGGCGGCGGAGCACGGGGTGGCTGCTGAGGGCCAGGCGTCGGGACTTCGCCGAGTCGTACAGCCAGGCGGGGATGTCGGAGCGGCCGAAGGTCTGGTCCGAGTCGACCTGGTAGTCGATGGCGGCGCGTTCCTCCTCGGTGAGCGCCGGGTGCAGGGAGATCCGGGTCCGGACCGCCGGGTGGGGGTCCTCAGCAAGCTCCCGTCGCTGCTGTGCCGTCAGTTCCGGTCGGCTCGCCACCGTTTCACGCACGTGCGGGTCCGGATCGCGGGCGAGCAGCGCCAGGACGTCGAGCGGGAGGCTCGGGTTCGCGGCGATCATCGCCAGGTCCTCGCGTCCCGCCGGCGCGGCCAGTACCTGTTCCACCACGCGGCGCGAGAGCGCTCCGTGCAGCAGCAGGTGCGTTCGGGCGTGGCAGGGCCGATCCGGGAGCGCGCGCTCGACGTACTCGGGGTCGAGGTGCCTGCCCTTCCCCTGGGCGTTCTCGCGTACCTCCTTGTCGGGATCGGCGAGCAGCGCCGACCGTTCCCGCACTGTCAGCTCCGACCACCAGTTGCAGGCGTAGGCCCTGACCTTCGGCTCCGGATGCGACGGAAACGTCCACCGCGCCGACCTGGGGACCTGCCGGTAGAGGGTGCCGAGGTGCTCCTGGTCGTAGGTCGTCAGCATCCTGACCACCGTGTGTTCCGGGAGCTCGCTACGCCCGTGCTCATAGCCGGGTCCCTGGCCGAGCCAGGCGCAGACGAGCCAGTGCGGATCCTCCACCAGCCGGGCGCGCTGGGCCGGGTCGACGTGCGGGTTGGCGGCGAGGAACCGCCGGGTTCGGTGGTCGGGGTGGGTGAGCACCGCGTCCACCACCTCCCGTGGCAGGTCCCGGTCCCGGCAGAGGGACATCCGTACGACGGCCGAGTCGCACGCGAGCAGGCGGAGCAGCACATCTGTCGGCGCGGAGGGGTTGAGCGCCACCCCGGCGAGCCGGCGAGCAGGAAGATCGGCGGCCTCCCAGATCGCCTCGGCCGTGTGCGGACGGTTGCTCATGACCGGCGACTCCCCTGATGGTACGAAGCGGCGATTCTAGCCCCGGAACTCAGGTGTCCGCGGCGCTGGTCGCATGTGCGCGGCGGGGGCGGGCGGGCGGGCTCGTCCGGCCTCCGGGCAGCGAATCCGGCCCGCCGGTACCGGGAGGGTGACTCCGCGCCCGGAGGAGGCAGCGGCGTCCAGCCCGGCCGGCGCGCTGCAGTGCCTCGTCGTCCTGCACGCTCGCGAAGAACCCGCCGCCCCGGCGGGCGAGGGCGGGTTCGGCGTGGATCCGGGGAAGGGCAGGCGCGGCGGCGGAGCCCATCCGCCGCAGGCAGTCCAAGACGCCACGGCCAACGGTCGAGTCGTTCTCCTCCCACACCTCCAGCAGCCCGGACAGAACGACCTCGGCCTCGGCCGGGCCGCCGATGTCGTGGATCGCGGCGGCGGCATGCATCCGGGTCCAGACATGGCCGGCTGCGAGCATCTGCCGCAGGCGGGGCAGTGCTGCGGCCGCCGGGGCTCCGATCCGGCCGAGGACTTCGGCGGCGTCGTGGTTCTTGTCAGTGTCGAGCAGGGCGGTCAACCTCGGCACGGCATCTGTTGATCATGAGCCGTACCGTGCCACGGGACACTGACAGGGCCCGTCGGCGATCGGCAGCCCGTCGGGCACGATGATGTTGGCGGCGTTCAGCACTTCGAACGGAACGCTCGCGGCCACGACGGCGGCGTCCGGGAGGACGCCGGCGATGCTGCTGCCCCACTACCCGGATCTACTCCATCACCATGGCCAGGAGCACCACGCAGAACCCGGCAGCCAAGGTCATCACCAGCACGGCGGGCGCCTTCTGCAACCGGCGCGGTACCGGGCGGCCGAGCCCGCGGTAGCCGATGAGCAGCCCGGCTCCGACGATGGCCGTCCCCATGACGGCGGCACCTGTCGGGAGGACCATGCCGTTGCCGTAGATCCACGCCTGGCCGTGGACGTACCGCGCCCGTACCGAATCCGGGTTCGTCCGGCACCACCAGGGCTTCGTGGTGCTGCCCTTGCACGAGTTCGACGTCAGGTAGGCATCGCCCGAGCCGCCTCTCAGCTCGATACCCGAGACCGCCGGACCGCCGCCGTCCGGCTGGAAGTCGCCGTAGCAGTGGTGGACCGTACCGCTGCCACCGCGGTCGGTGGTGTAGGAACGGTCCTGGCAACTCGTCACTTCGAGCATCCCCCGCTCACCGGCCAACCCGGCGCCGGCCAACGTCTGTGCCCCGAAATGCCAGACCACCCAGAGCCCCAGAGCCACCACGTTCAACGCGAGGTACAACAGACCGAACCGCCGCACAGTGCCCCCACCTTCAGCTGCCATCCGTCCACGGTAGAACCGGGGACCGACAGCATCGGCCCCTACGGAAGACCGTCCGGACCGGGGTGCGGTTCCCATTCGAACGGGCCCGGTGGCACCCGGTGGCGGTCGTCCAGGGCGCCCGAGGCGCGGACGGCTCAGCCGACTGCACGCCGGCGAAGCGAGGAGCCGTGGCCCGGACCGCAGCACGGCGGGCGAAGCCAGGCGGGGCCGGGCCTCTCGGAACTGCCGACGCCGCCCGGCGCGATGCGCGCGGGCCATCAGGAGCGCGCCGCGCGCGGGCGTCGGAAGCATGTCCGGGGCCTCGGCGGGTTCAGGGGCCGAGGTCAGAGGGATCGGCTCTCCGGTGATGCGGACATCCGACGCCTCGCGTCGAGAAGTTCGGCGGTGGTACCGGCGTACCCCTTGCGGCCGGTCATGCGGTCCAGGCCTGTCGGCTGGACCGCGGAACAGCCGATGCGGCGTCCGTCCTTCAGCTCCACGACCAGGCTGGCCTCCAGGTCGAAGCCGGCTATCGCGTCCCACGGCAGGACGTGGGTGCGCAGGAGGTTCCTGATGGTGAGTGTCTCGGCGGTCGCGACCACCCGAATCAGGAACATCCCGACGCCCAGGGCGGCCGTCGCGAGGAACACGGCGATGCGCCAGGCGGATTCCCGGTCGGGGAATCCGGCGAGGATCGACCGGTCAGCCACCGCCAACACCACGCCGATCAGCACGAGAATGATGCCGGCGGACCGGTAGTAGGGGTTCCTGTAGACGTTCATTGTCCCTCAGTGGGTATGTGTGGACGTAGAGGTCGGCGCACCCGATGGGTGGTCCGTCACGCTGTGGCGGCCCCTCAGACGGCCGGCCCGCCTCGCCCGACGCACCAGGGTCCGCCCCAGGACATCGAGGAGCAGACCCACGACAGCGAGCGCGAACAGGGCCACGGTCATGCTGCTGCGGACGGGGGAGCCGGGCATGAAGGCCATCAAGCCCGTCCCTACGGTGAGGATCACCTCCCAGGCGATCGAGTCCCTCCAACGGCCGGACCACATTCGGTCGAACATGCCACACCCCCCTGCCCGGTGGCCGCCGTACGCGCCCGACCGGACTCTACCTCCGGCCGGAACACAAACGCCGGGCCCGAGCGATCAGAACACCGGGTGCATCCACGGCACCACGTCCACGGCATCCACGGACAGCGCCACCCTGAACACGTACCGCCTCTGAGACGGACCAGATCGACCTGTCGGAGGAGAGGCAATGAAGGGACCGGGGCTCCGCTCAATGACCGTTGGTTCCCACGAGAGCGACGACGACCTACAACCGCCGCACAACGAGGTGCCGGCACCGCTGCCCGGGCTGCGCTTCGTCGCGCGGGGACCTGGGGTCGCGGTCGCCGTCACGCAGATCCGGGCCCACTCGACCGGCCGGGAAATCAGTGTGGCGGTCCGCTTCACCCTCGCCCACGTCCAGGCCGAGCTGATCGGCACCGGCTCTCGGTGCGGGGCATCGTCATGAGGCCGTGCGCAGGTCACACTTCCCCGAGACCCCGGTCGGACTTCGGCGAGACGGGGCACAGGTGTCCCACGACAGGCGATCTTGACCGATTGACAGGCGAACCTGATCGCTCGACCGGTGCCCAGTAGCCCGGCTTCGATCGAAGGGGCTCCTCAGAACGGGAGACCGATGTCCTCGAGCAGGCGCAGGACCTTACGCCAGCGGGGGGCGGTGGCGCGCCAAAGCCTTTCCGCTTCCACGCTGGCGCGGGTGACGGCCAGGTCCCTACCGGTGGTGCGGACCATGTCGATCCGGTGGGTGCTGTGCGTCAGAGTGTTGAGATGGATCGGGCCGATGCCCAGACAGGACGCGGCTTCCTCCTGGGTCATCCACTCGCCGCCCTCCGGGAGGTCGCAGCAGGAGAAGGGTATCTGCGGGAGATTGTCCGTCCAGGTCGTCACGCAGGCATTGTCGCCGACATCGAGCACAAGGCCGACGCCTGGCCCCAGGGAACGAGCAGCCGGACCGAACCGGCCGGGCCGAGCCTGACCCGGGACCGCAGGGGACGATGACCGCCCGGCTCAGCCTATGCGAAGGCTTTTGACGACCGCTTGCGGCCGAGCAGGGACGGCCGGCCCGACGGCCTGGACGCTCGATTCCGGGTCACCCTGGGGGGATCCGACAGAGGTGGCGGCGAACCGCGTTCTCGCGCGGTTACGAAACCGTCTGTCGGATCACCCCGACCGGGGCAGCCCGGCGGACGTCCGCGAGTCGAAAGGGCGTCACCAGTCCGAGTTGGCCCCGCCCAGACTCAGCAGGACCTGGTCGAAGGTGTTGCCGTCGTTGTCATCGGTGTACGACATCGCGAGGGTGCCGAACGGGGAGGACGCCACCGAGAGCTGCTCCTGGCGGCCGGTCGTGACCTGGCTGACGGACTGGGCCGGCAGCCGGCCGGTGAAGGTGCCGTCCGGGTTGAGGCCCCGGGCCCAGACCGCTGGATCGGTGCCGGCGACGCTCCAGCCGACCACGGCGTGGCGCTGGTCGTCGATGCCGACGGTGGGGTTTCCGGCTCCGGCCGCGCCGGAGATCTCGACCTCGGCCGAGCCGGCGGTGCCGGTCGCGGTGAACGATCGGGCCCAGACGCCACGGGTTCCGGTGTGATCGGACTCCCATGCCACGGCGAAGTCGCCGTTGAAGTCGGCGGCCACGGCCGGGCGCTGCTGCTGTCCGACGGCGAGGCTGTTGGCGCTGCGGCGGGTGAGTGTGACGGCCCCGTTCGCCTTGGCCAGCTTCACCAGGCCGATCTGGTAGGAGCCGTTGTTGTCGGTGTCCTCGTCCCAGACGACGACGGCGTCGCCCGAGGCGGAGGTCGCGACGTCGGGGTTGTGGTGTGAGCCGCCGGCCGCGTTGACCGTCACCTCGTAGGCCTTCGTCGTGGTCCCGGTGAAGCCTGCTGCCTTCACCGTCGCCGCCGCGGTGCCCTGGGTGTCCTCCCACACGACGGAGAAGGCGACCGCGGTGGTGCTGTTCGGCGCACCGTCCGGATCGACCGCGACGCGCGGATGGACCTGCTGGCCGTCGGCGCTCGCGTTGACCCGACCGGAGCCGAGGACGGCACCGGCCGGGGAGAGCGCCCGGTAGACGATGTTGTAGAGCCCGTTGCCGTCCGGGTCCTCCGCCCACACGACGACGGCGTTGCCCCGGTCGTCGAGCCCCACGTCGGGCTGGAGGTGCCGCCAGGCCTCGCCCGCGGTCCCGCCGGCCGAGAGCTTCTCCTCGTAGGCCGAGACACCGTTGCGGAACATCCGCACCCACACGTCGCTGTGCGCGTTGTCGCCGGCGTTGGTCGAGTCGCGGTCGTCCTCCCAGACCACCGCAACGTCGCCGAGGCGGTTGGCCGCGATCGAGGCGGAGTCCTGGTCACCGGTGGATTCGCTGTTCGCGGTCACCCAGGACGAAGGGCCCGCCGCCGATGCCGGGGCCACCATGGCGAGGACCGCGGCGAAGCCGGCGAGTGCTGCGCCGAGTACTGAGAGCTTACGCATCGGCCAACCCCGGCTGTCCGTCGTGGATGATGAAGGTCCGGGCGGTGGTCGCCGCGGCGCCGTGCTCGGTGACCGACGCCACCGACCGGAAGTCGGCGGTGAGCTGCGACGGCGTGATGTGCGTGCGGACGTAACCGCGCCGGTTGGAGTAGAAGCGCAGGTGCGGGTTGAGCGATCCGTTGGGGATCGCCGTGGTGGCGCTCCCGTCGCCGCCGCTGGTGACGGAGGTGCAGACCAGCTCGGAGCCGATCGTCGCCGACGACGGATCGGCGTAGTCGGCCTTGAGGTCGTTGCCCCAGGACGCGTGCACGTCGCCGGTGAGGACGACGGGGTTGCGGACGGCCCGGTCGATGATGCCCTGCTGGATCCGCGCCCGGCCGGCGCGGTACCCGTCCCAGGCGTCCATGTTCATCGCGCCGGCCGAGTTCACGTTGCGGGCGAAGAAGACCTGCTGGCCGATGAGGTCCCAGGTGCTGAGGTGCTGACCGAGTCCGTCGAGCAGCCATGCTTCCTGGGCCGCGCCGGTGATGGAGCGGCCGGCCAGATCGGCGTCGGCGCAGACCTTCGTCCCGTCGCCGCAGGCCTGGTCGTCGCGGAACTGACGGGTGTCGAGCATGTGGAACGTGGCGAGGGTGCCCCAGCGGACCCGACGGTAGAGCTGGATGCTGTTGCCGGAGGGCGTCGCGGCGGCCCGCAGCGGCATGTTCTCGAAGTAGGCCTGGTACGCGGCGGTGCGTCGCGCGGTCCACTGCGCCGCCGTCAGCACGGGGCTGCTGTCGGCGCGGACCATGTTGGCGTAGTTGTTCTCCACCTCGTGGTCGTCCGGCACCACCAGCCACGGCGCGATCGCGTGCGCGGCCTGGAGGTCCGGGTCGGTGCGGTAGAGCGCGTAGCGGCGGCGGTAGTCGGCCAGCGACACGATCTCGCTGCCGAGGTGCTGGCGCACCCCGCCGGTGCCGGCGCCGCCCTCGTAGATGTAGTCGCCCAGGTGCAGGATCAGGTCGGGGCGGTCGTCGGCCATCCGCCGGTAGGCGGTGTAGTAGCCGCTCTCGTAGTGGGCGCACGAGGCGAAGGCCATCGTGAAGTCGCGCCCGACGGTGCCCGGCGCGGGCGCGGTGCGGGTCCGGCCCACCGGGGAGATGAATCCCTGGGCCCGGAAGCGGTAGTAGTACTCCGCGTCCGGCGCGAGTCCGCCGGCCAGCGCGTGCACCGAGTGGGCCTGGGCGTAGCGGGCGGTGACCGTACCGGAACTGACGAGGGTGGTGAAGTTCTGGTTGGTCGACACCTGCCAGTCGACGGCGACGTCGGCGTTGGGCATGCCGCCCTGACCGTCCGCGTTGGTCGGCGTGGGAGCCAGACGCGTCCAGAGCACCACACTGCTGTCGTCCGGATCCCCGGAGGCGACGCCGAGTGTGAAGGGGAAGGGAGTGGTGGCGGCGGCCGAAGGCTGGGCCATCGCCCCGAGCTGGAGCGCAGCGGTGCTCGCGGTGGTGAGCCCGCCCAGGATGAAGATTCGGCGACTTAAGTTGGTCATGGCCGCACATGCTCGCGGACCCAGGTGAACTTCCGCCCTTGCGATGGAGGTGGTCAAGTGACTGTTCAGCGTCATGAATTGGTGAGCGTGTGGGTTGGCGACCCGCCACCCCGACCGGACACGGATCGGGGTTCGGCGGCCGCTTCGCCACTCCCCCGGACGGCCGGCGCCGCCGGCGTGTGCGGCCTGCCTGCTGGTCCCGGCGCAAGGTCCTCGCCGAGGAGCAGGACCGGCACCTCCTCGAACGCCGGGGCCTGATCCACCCTCCGCCGGCTGATCCGCCCACCTCAGCTGAAGCATCGTCATAGAGGACACCGTTGCCGTGCTGGTCGCCCCCTGGGAGCCCGGTTCGTCCGGGCCCCGCGCTCCCGTTCGGGGAACGGCGCCCTGCCCCTCGCGGCTCCACGCTAAGACCGTAATCATCCCTCATGCGGAGTGTCGGCCCGTTTCGCCGACTCGGCGGTGACCTGGCGCAGCAGCACCGTCGGCGACGGCATGACGGCGTACCAGGTGTTGGCGCACTTCTCTGCGGCTTCGGCCGGGGCCCAGGCGGCCACCACCGGGAGTTCGCAGTGGTCACCCGCCTCCAGCGGAGGAAGCGTCCAGGACATGCCGTGGTGGCCGAAGTCCACGCCCCAGGTGGTCGAACGGTTGGGTATCTCGTCGATCAGCGCGGCCCACCGCCGGGGCGCCTCCCCCTCGTCAGCGGCCCAGCAGATCGCTTCCTCGTCGTGCCCGCCGACGGTGAGCCGGGTCGTCTCGTCCTCGACCGTGATCGCGGCCAACGCCTGGCCGCCGTCCCATCCCACGTCGGCACCGTCCGGAAGCCGGTCCGGCAGACCTGCCGAGAACTGCACACGGCCGAGCGGCGCGAGGGCGTCGATCCGCCAGACCGCCGCACGGCAGGGGAGCAGCACCGCCCCAGCGTAGTGGGGCCCGTCCGACAGAGGTCTGCCGGGCCGGACGACACCTGCCATGCGCCTGAGCACCGACGACTGCCCCATGGATGCACACGGCCCGTGCGGTACGGCCTGCCAGGATCCCTGGACAGAACCTGGCCAGTGCTCTGACCGGGAGCGTTCGCCGGATGGGCCCGGGGTAGCCTGCGCCCGTGAAGGTCTATCCCCTCTGGCACATCAGCCACCAGAACGAAGCCGGCCCCGACGACGAGACGATTCACCTCGACGACGGAGGCGTGTTCATCGACGAGCAGGACGGCGACGACGTCAAGCTGCTCGGCATCTACTCCTCCGAGGCCGCGGCCGAAGAGCGGATGCGTCGCGCGCGTCGTCTACCGGGCTTCGCCGACGAGCCAGAGTGCTTCCGGATCGGGGAGTACGACCTCGACGAGGACCACTGGGCCGAGGGCTTCGTCCGCGTATCGGTCTAGGTCGGTCTTCCGCAGCACACGATGCGGGTGCGGGAACAGGTCGGCGGGCGGGTGTCCCGGTGGAACGCCGAATCCGCCGTCGGGGGCTTCGGCCCGGCCCGGTCCGCGGTTCAGCGC